>NZ_JARWLB010000008.1:0-278194 GCF_047445835.1 Rhizobium sp. BR 317
GCCTCGGAGACCTCCATGCCGCCATATTTGGCTTTCCAGTTGTAAAACGTTGCTTCTGAAATTCCGTGCTTGCGGCAAAGGTCGGCCGCCTTCGCGCCAGCTTCCTGCTCCTTCAACACCGCAATAATCTGCTCTTCCGTAAATCGCTGCTTCTTCATTCGTCCGTCCTTTAATGGGCCGGACTCTAATCCATTCTGGAGGAAATTCGCAGTGGCACGTCAGTTCGCAGGGAAATCAAGGGCGGCGTCGATAGGTCTAAATATTCGAAGGTCGAGGGAGGAGACGGCAATTGCCTGTTGTGCCGTCACTTCATGACGGGTCCTAAATTCGCGTTCTCGATCCGGGAGAAAGGAACTGCACTGCTGAGGCTGCTAGCAAAGAAGGCGACACGGATCAATGAACTCATCGAAGAGCAAGATGCCGCTGAAACGCTGCTCGGTCAGATGTCGACAACGGACCCCCGTCGTGCGGGTCTCATTAAGGACGTGAAAGATATCCTTGCGCAGATCACTACGATCACTGACCAGCAGTCAGACATATCCAAAACCGTCATCAGAGCTAATGAATTAGGTCGAAGCTTTGCCTCGATGGAACCAAAAGAATTCGGGGTCGAGAGCTTGGGTCAGATTATGATCGCCCATCCTGATGCCCCAACAACGGAGTGGGCCGAGGTTTCGGAAATCCAACAGGCTCACCGGATTGTCAAAGGAGCGAAATTCTTTCGGAGCCACCACGATCCAGATGCGGAGACCTATCGACAGCAATGGGCGGATAAGCTCTGTTTCCTGAGCGGTATGACGCCCGTATCAATGTCGAACATGAGTGCGGCAGAAAAGGAAAGGGCCACCGAGTTCTTGGTGGAGGAGGTCTTAAACCACACTACCACTGAACAATTGATCGCGGCCCAGAACGGCGCAATCCCCCTGGACGAATTGCTCGACCGCCCAGCAAGAGACGAATTGTTTGGACGGAAGCTCGGACTGCAGCCTTTCGCGCTGCCGGCTCTTCAGCATAGCGTGAACCTAATCCAATGACGAAAAAGGCAAAACGTAACGACCGCTTTGAGCAATGCAAAGCCATCATAAAGAATGCGGCTGAAGAGTCACTTGCGCTGATCAACCTCACTGATGATGAGGACGCGGTGGCTAATTTCAAGTCGATCCACGCGATATGCGCGAAGCTCGTAGTGGCAGAGGGCCTCTCGGCTGAACCCACCTATGCGCTGATCTCGTCCTATGGCGAACGGACTTACGGGGCGTTCATAAAGCCGCAAACAATCAAGAATCGTTACCGCCGTATGGTCGCGGTTTGGCGGAAAGCCCACAAGACAATGGTCGAGCTAACGTCTCAAAATGACTGGACTGATTTCTCCAAGGTAAAGCCGCAGACCTCCCAATCGCTTGATGCAGAAACAATTCTCCGAGAAATGATCCGTAGACTTCAGGTGGAAAATAACCGGCTGCGGGCGGAGCTCAAGGAAAGTGCCAACGTCCACCCGATCGCCCCCGCCCAACGCACAGACACCAGCGATCCGCATGACGTTCCAGAGTTCTTGGACATCACGCCCGTTCGACAATGGGTCTCAGGTCTCAAAGACGAGAACTCGATCCTCGTTGAGACACCTGCCGGGCTCAAATTGAACAAAAACGCTCGGATTGGCATGACAGTGATGGGCGGCGCGGCTCTGAATGTTCTAAAGTCGCTGTAGGGTGATCGTTCGCGTCGAGTCCATCTCCGACCTGGTGGCCTATAAACCTGCCTTTTTCATTAAGACGTCCAAGGCCTCACCATATGGGTAGCCAGTCTCGTTAAAGTAGCGCTTGAAGTGCTGATCACGGCCAGCGGCGTGCGGACGTACTTCTGACCGAATTTTCACTTGTTCTTCGGACATTGCCGATGGGCGCGCGCTCCGAATTGCTCCTGACATTGCCAAAGCATCAGCACTACCAAGGGTCTGCTGGAAGCTATTCGCGTGTCAGAATACTGCGTGGAAGTCGGTAGTCGACACAGGGAACGGTGCCGATCCACTGCCGCCCCTCGGTCCCGGTCGAGGGCCTTGCGCAACGCGGCGATCTGGACCGTGAGATCGCCTTCCGCGATGACAAGCCCGCCAGGCGCGCACGAGAAGCTGCTTCTTGTCGACGACCTTGCCGCTCGCATTGAAGAGTATTTCAGGCGAGAAGGCCACGCCGTTCACAGTCTAGTCGTGATAATCAGTGGGATCGTCAATCCCAGATGCGTTAAAGCCATTCCTTCTTGCTTGGCATCCCGCACACTTTCCACAATGTCGTACGGTTTGTTGTGGCGACGTACAACTCCAAGTCTTTTCAAACGGAACTTTTAGATCGAATCCAAGCTTGATTATTTCCTGTTTTGATAAAGACCTAAGGGGTGCGAGAATATTCGGAGCAGAGTTGGCCTTGGGGTTAAGCTTATTGATACTGCTTTCCAGATCAGAAAAAGCGCCGATTGCGTCGCGCCCGGAAGCCTGTTCCTTCGTCATACCGACCACCACACCATCTTTGCCCGCGATATGCGCGTAATATATCATGCAGGACAAAATAGTGGTGAAAGCGGTTACACTCACTCCTCCTCCATCGCCGAATTCCCTATCAGTATCGAGTTCATCTAAAGCTATAGCTTCAAATGACAAGTAACCGACTTGCGTCTCTAGCATTTGTCTAAAATCGGTAATCTCCAAATAGAAATTTTTCGAATTGGCGAGCCATTTGGCCGACGATCGCTCCATCTTCGCAACCGGTCTCGCTGTTATCGCATGAAAGCCAGAGACTCGAATTCCTTGCTTTAACGCAGCATACGTACAGACGTACGAATCTATTCCTCCCGATAAAGCAATCACTAATGACTTGTGGTTTTGAAAGTCTAGTTTCATAAGTTATCACCCTCCGCAACGCCAACGACGAAGCTTTGTCAGTAACAACCCTCCTTCATCTTTGCTGATGCAGAGAGACAATTAGCATAGCCTACGCTTGAATCTTTTGGGTGTCACCAGCTCGCTCCGCCTTTTTGCCCGGACAGTTGTGTTCCGGTTACTCTCAGGCCGCAGATGGCAACTCCTAAGTTCGCGCTGACTGGGTATTCCTTTCCACCGCGCTTACTTGCGTGATTGCCGACCAAGTAGATGTGGACGATACGCAAATGCGCATCCCCGGGAAGGCGCGATGTCTAGGAACGTCTCGTGACATACGGAGTGGCTGCGGCAGGATTGCCCAACTTTTTTAGGGAGGTGGCGTCCACGAGAGGATTCGAACCTCCGACCCCAGGATTCATACCACTTCGGCTTTTGCCGCCGCCCGAGGGCGTTCGTGGTCTGGACTGTCCCTTCACCATGGGCCGAAGCCTTTAGGTGCTACCCATCCAGTCTCTACACCTTCATCGGATTTCTCCGAAGCTTGGCTCGGGATTGGCATGCTGAGAGTTCAGCGAAGCGTTCCCCGACTTTGAGCAGATCGACCACCGTCTTTCGAATGGTGGCCCCCAATTTAAAACTAGGAATCCTGTGCTCTATCCTGCTGAGCTACGTGGACCCACAGGCGTATGCAGTCTGTGATTAGCTTATCCCTCCCAGCTGGGCAACCGCAATTTCACATCGCGTCCGCCAGTGTCTTCGCCTTGGCTTCACGAAGCTGCCATTTCACTAGAAGGAGGTTAACCCGTTGGCTTATGAATTCGTCATCATCGTCTGGCTCACGGTGGCGTCCCCGCCCTGCTCGGCTGCCGTGTTTGCTAGACGAAGGACGCCGGAATTCGAGGTAAGGAGTAGATCGAGGACTTGAAACGTTATGTTGCCGAGGTTATGAGGATGCATCGGTACGCGTACCGACCGACACGTCAATATTTTCAATGGCTTATAAAATCGGTACGACCGGTACGCTCTTAAAAGTGCTCTATCCTGCTGAGCTACGGGACCACTGAGATTGATCCATACAAAAGCAAGGGCCCGAAGCCAAGCCCTTTTCCCGTCTCGGAGACAATCTGCTTTTGCCGGGCCGTGCGCCATGGTCAGGCGCACGGAAAGATGGTGGAGGCTCAGGCGTTCAGGCGTTGTTCGGCGAGGCGCACCCAATAGGAGATGCCGTGGGCGATGGCTTCGTCGTTGAAGTCGTAGGCCGGGTTGTGCAGGCCGGCGGTGTCGCCGTTGCCGACGAAGATGAAGGCGCCGGGGCGGGCGTTCAGCATGTAGGAGAAATCCTCGCCGCCCATCATGGGATCGATGTTCGGGATGACATTGGCAGTCCCCGCGATGTCGCTTGCGGCGGCAATCGCGTGCTCGGTCTCGTCGGCGTGGTTGACGGTGACCGGATAGTTGCGGTGGAACTGGATATCCGCCTCGGCATCATGGCTGGCGGCGATGCCGCTGACGATCTGCCGGAAGCGGCGCTCGGCGAGGTCGCGGATTTCCGGATCGAGCGTGCGTACGGTGCCGACGAAGCTCGCGTCGTTCGGGATGACATTGTAGGCGTTGCCGCCATTGAACTTGGTGACGGAGACGACCACCGATTTCAGCGGATTGGCACTGCGCGAGGCGATGAGCTGCAGGTTGGTGACGATCTGCGCGCCGATGGCGATCGGGTCGATGGTCGTGTGCGGCATGGCGGCGTGGCCGCCGCGCCCCTTGATGGTGACGGTGAACTCGTCGGTCGCCGCCATGATCGCGCCCTTGCGGATGGCGAACTGGCCGACCGGCAGGCCCGGCAGATTGTGCATGCCGTAGACTTCCTCGATGCGGAAGCGCTCCATCATGCCGTCCTTGACCATGGCATCGCCGCCGGCGCCACCCTCTTCGGCCGGCTGGAAGATGACGGCGATGTTGCCATTGAAATTGCGGGTTTCGGCAAGATATTTCGCAGCACCCAGCAGCATGGCGGTGTGGCCGTCATGGCCGCAGGCATGCATCTTGCCGGGTGTCTCGGAAGCCCAGGGCTTGCCGGTGATTTCGGTGAGCGGCAGGGCATCCATATCGGCGCGCAGGCCGACGGTACGGCCTTCGCCCTTGCCGCGGATCAGGCCGACGACGCCAGTGCGGCCGATGCCGGTGACGACCTCGTCAACGCCAAATGCCCTGAGCTTTTCTGCCACGAAGGCAGCGGTGTTTTCCACCGCATACATCAGCTCAGGCCTCGTATGGATATAGCGGCGCCATTCCGTCACTTCGTCCTGGAGTTCGGCGGCTCTGTTCAAAATCGGCATGCTGATTTTTCCTGCTGCTCAATATCGGATTCGGGTCTAGCAATTTGATCCGACACAACCCTCAACATCACATCGCACTTTTTTATGCCGTGCGCGTGATCACAAGGCTGTGATCGGTTGGCAATAAACTCGTCAATCGCCTTTGCCTTCTCTTAGCCATATAGGTTAAATAGGGGGAGCTTTCGAGAAAATTCCGGACTTCTGAAGGATTGACCGTGCTGACGAAGCAGAATCGTTTGTATGCCGCCTTGCGGCTGGTTCCCATGGCCGCCGCCGCATCCATGCTTTTCCTGTCGACCGCGCATGTGGCCGAAGCCAATCCGCATATCCTCGTCGATGTCAGCAGCGGCCGGGTGCTCGATCATGAAGACGCCTTCCGCAAGTGGTATCCGGCTTCGCTGACCAAGCTGATGACGGTCTATGTCGCCTTCCGTGCCCTTCAGTCCGGCCAGGTCACGCTCGATACGCCCGTTGTCATGTCCAAGCTTTCCTCTTCGCAGCCGCCCGCGAAGATGTATTTCAAGCCGGGCCAGAAGCTGACGCTCGACAATGCGCTGAAGATGATGTTGGTCAAATCCGCCAACGACCTCGCGATGGCGATCGCGGAGACGGTCGGCGGTTCCGAGCAGGGTTTCGTCGCGCGCATGAACGCGGAAGCCGCCCGCCTCGGAATGCGTGACACGCATTACATCAATCCCAATGGCCTGCCCGGCAAGGGCCAGTACACGACAGCACGCGATCTTGCGGTCGTCAGCGTGGCGCTCCGCCGCGAGTTCCCGCAATATGCCGGCTATTTCTCGCTGGAAGGGTTCACCAACGGCGTCAAGCAGGTGCCGAACATCAACATGCTCATCGGTCGCTTCGATGGCGCCGACGGCATGAAGACTGGTTTCATCTGTGCTTCCGGCTTCAACCAGATCGCCTCGGCCACACGCAACGGCCGTACGCTGGTCTCAGTCGTTCTCGGAACGGACAGCCTTGCCGCACGCGCCGATGATTCCGCTAATTTCCTCGAAAAGGGTTTCGAGAACCAGTTCTCCGGCCGGGATACGCTGGCAAGCCTGCAGCCCTATGGACAGGGCCAGGACGAGGTTGCCGACATCACCGCCGACATCTGCAGCGCCAAGGGCGCGCAACACCGCAGCGAGACCCGCGATCCCACCGGCCGCACCAAGGTGCAGTCGCCCTATATCCATGAAATGGATCACGAGCCGAATTTCGTCTATGCCGGCCTGATCGGCGGTCAGGACGTTGCCACCGCAAGCAAGGGCGACAAGGACGATGTGGCGGCGAAGGGCGACAAGGCCGTGAAGGGCGACAAAATTGCCGTTACGGGCGGTGTCACCGGTATTCCCATCCCCATGCCGCGTCCCACTTACTGATCGGACCTGAACCATGAGCGTTCCGCAGGAGAGGGTGCCGGTTTCGATCCTGACCGGTTTTCTCGGAGCCGGCAAATCGACATTGCTCAATCGCATCCTCAAGGACGCGGAGATGCGGGATGCGGCTGTCATCATCAATGAGTTCGGCGATATCGGCATCGACCACCTGCTGGTCGAAAGCTCCGGCGATGCCATCATCGAGCTCTCCGATGGCTGCCTCTGCTGCACGGTGCGCGGCGAGCTGGTGGATACGCTCGCAAATCTGATGGACGCTATGCAGACCGGCCGCATCCGGCCGCTGAAGCGCGTCGTCATCGAAACGACCGGCCTTGCCGATCCGGCGCCGGTGATGCAGTCGATCATGGGCAATCCGATCATCGCCACCAATTTCGACCTGGATGGTGTGATCACCGTCGTCGATGCGGTCAACGGCTTGCAGACGCTCGACAATCATGAAGAGGCGCGCAAGCAGGTCGCGGTTGCCGACCGGCTGATCATCTCCAAGACTGGCCTGGAAGGCGCTGCCTCCCTCGGCATGATGGAGGGACGGCTGCGGGCGCTCAATCCGCGGGCGCAGATCATGAATGCCGACAGCGAAGCGGCCGGCCGCGCCGCCATTCTCGTCAACGGGCTCTACGATCCGGCCTCCAAGATCGCCGATGTCGGCCGCTGGCTGCGCGACGAACTTGAGGCTGATGATGATGACCATGATCACGAACATGGGCATGACGAGCCCGGGCACGATCACGATCATCATCACGGCGGCCACGGCCATCATCGCCATGGCCACCATCATCATGGCCATCGGCATCAGCACGCCCATGATGTGACCCGTCACGGCGAGTCGATCCGCTCCTTCTCGATTGTCGAGAGCCAACCGATCGATCCGATTGCGCTGGAAATGTTCATCGACCTCCTGCGTTCCGCGCATGGCGAGAAGCTGCTGCGGATGAAGGCGATCGTTGCCATGTCCGACAGGCCGGAGCGTCCGGTCGTGCTGCATGGCGTGCAGAATATCTTCCATCCGCCGGTGCGCCTGCCCGCCTGGCCCAATCCCGACGACCGGCGCACGCGCATGGTGATCATCACCAAGGATCTGCCCGAAGACTTCGTGAAGGGCCTGTTCGACGCGTTCCTGAGCAAGCCGCGTGTCGACACGCCGGATAGGGCGGCGCTGCAGGACAACCCGCTGGCGGTGCCGGGGATGCGGTTTTAGTTTCACTCCGATGAGATCAAGCAACCCGCCTCGCCCTTCGAGGGCCCTGCGGCCACTTCAGGGTGAGGCTGATCTTTGTGCATTGTCGCCCATAGTCAGAGTGCAGTGTCAGGTATGCCCAAGGAATGCCGGGCTCGCTCCATCCTCATGGTGAGGCGGGAGCCTGAGCTTGTCGAAGGGCGACCCTCGAACCACGAGGATGGCCCCTGACCGCGGCCGATCAACCCTTGCGAATGATGAAGCGATGGCCGCTGTCGGTCTTCTCGCTGGCGAGAAGTGCGTGGCCCTTTTCATTGCAGAGATGCGGGATGTCGATGATGGCGAGGGGATCGGTCGTTTCGACCGTCAAAGTCGTGCCGCTCGGCATTCCGCGCAGGCGCTTTTCCGTTTTGATCGCCGGATAGGGGCATTTCAGCCCGCGCAGGTCGTAAACCTCGTCGGTCAGGCTATTCACTCTTGGCCCAGAACTTCCAGAAGGGCGGCTTCTTGGCTTCGGTCTGCGCGGTCTCGACAGCCGGAGGCGGTGCATAGGCGAGCGGATTGACGCCCGGGTTCATCGGGTTCGCCATCGGGATCGGCACATTCGCCGGAATGTTGGCTGCCACGGCGATGTCGGCGGGTTGAGCCACCGGCTGTCCGGTGAGACCCGGGGCGGCCGTCGCCATACGGATGCTTGCCGTCGTCGGATTGGCGACCGTGGCGCCGCGGGCAAGCTGCTGGCCCGACTGGTTCGCCATCATCGATTCCAGATCAGCCACCTTCATCATCTTGCCGGCGGCAAGCGCGGTGCCGGTCGGGGCATAGGCGATATCGTGGCCCTTGCGCTGCTTGGCGACAACAGCCTTGCGTTCGGCTTCGGTCGGGTCGTACCAGGCCATGCCGTCAAATTTCTTCAGAGCGGCGGTGTAATCGGCGTCATACTGCTTGTTGTAGGACAGAAGCGCAGTCTGCAGGGCCGGCGGGGTGGTCATGACAGGGCATTTGCCGCCGGCGTTGAACGGGCCACTGGCCTGCTGGTTGAAGACGTATTTCTTCTCGCAGACCTCGACTTCCGGCGGACGCTTGGTCACTTCGAAATTGTCGTAGCCGACCTTCAGCATCTTCCAGAATTCGATATTGGGGCTGAGGCGGTGTTTGACCATGTTTTCCGCTGTCATGCGGAAGGGATAGGCTTCGAGTTGGATCGCCTTCTGGCCGCCCTTGAAGGCGTCGCGCGCGAAGGCATAGATCTCCAGCACCTGCTGGTCGGTCATCGAATAGCAGCCCGACGACGAGCAGGCGCCATGGATCATCAGATTGGCGCCGTTGCGGCCGTTGGCCGCGTCATAGCGGTTCGGAAAACCGGTGTTGATGGCAAGGTAATATTTGGAGTTCGGATTGAGGTTGGCCGGCGTCAGCATGTAGAAGCCTTCCGGCGCTTGCCGGTCGCCTTCCTTCACCTTCGGGCCGAGACGGCCGGACCAGGCGCAGATCTTATAATCGGCGATGACCTCGAAGCGATTGCTCTGGTTCGCCTTGAGGATCTCCATCGCACCTTCTTCCTTGAAGATGCGGATCATGATCGGCGAATTGCGGTCCATGCCCTTTTTCGACATGTCGGCGAGGATGTGGCTCGGAAGCGGCTGCTCGACCTTGTTTTTCACCGTCGACAGATCGACCGACGCGGATTCGAGCGTGTCGTTACAGCCGGCAAGAGCCAGCGCCATCAGGGAAACATAGGCAAGGTGACGGATGCGCATTCTGACTTAGCCCATAGACATGAAGAGCGGCCGGCACGATCTGTTCGCCGCCGCCAAATCGAAACATGAAACGGAATCATAGACGGCTTATACTTGAGAATTCCTTACCAGCCTATGACGTGCTCGCGGCGCACCCGCAAGCTTTTCTTTGTCATAAAGGGTTCGATAACAAGAATGTGGCCAAGATTTGGCCTCATTCCCGTCTTGGGGCATCAGGAATCTCGAACCTGAGTTAGAGATTGCGACCCATGTTGAGGAATTTCTGACGGCGGTCGCTGCGCAATTGTTCGCCCGAACGGCTGGAAAGTTCGCTAAGCGCGTTGGAAATCATGTCGCCGGTCGCGGCAATCACCGTCTGCGGATCGCGATGCGCGCCGCCAAGCGGTTCGGGAATGATGCCGTCGATGATGCCAAGCCCCTTCAGATCCTCGGCGGTGATTTTCATGTTGGTGGCGGCTTCCTTGGCGCGGGTGGAATCGCGCCAGAGGATCGAGGCGGCACCTTCGGGTGAAATCACGCTGTAGATCGAATGTTCGAGCATATAGACGCGATTGCCGGTGGCAATCGCGATCGCGCCGCCGGAGCCGCCTTCGCCGATGACGACCGAGATGATCGGCACCTTGACGCCCAGGCACATTTCCGTGGAGCGGGCAATCGCTTCAGCCTGACCGCGCTCCTCGGCGCCGACGCCGGGGTAGGCGCCTGCCGTATCAACCAGGGTGACGACGGGCAGTTGAAAACGGTCGGCCATTTCCAGGATGCGGATCGCCTTGCGGTAACCCTCGGGACGGGCGCTGCCGAAATTGTGCTTCAGGCGCGTCTTGGTGTCATTGCCTTTTTCCTGGCCGATGACAGCGACAGGCTGGCCGCGGAAACGGGCGAAGCCCGCCTGGATGGCGGCATCCTCGGAAAATTTGCGGTCGCCGGCCAGCGGCGTGAATTCCGTAAACAGCGCTCCGGCATAGTCGACGAAATGCGGGCGCTGCGGATGGCGGGCAACCTGCGTCTTCTGCCAGGCATTGAGCTTCGAATAGATGTCGGCCATGGCTTCGCGGACGCGAATTTCGAGCCGTCCGACTTCATCAGACGTATCGATACTCTCGTCTTCGCTTGCCAGTTTCTTCAGCTCGTGAATCTTGCCTTCGAGATCCGAGATGGGTTTTTCGAAGTCGAGATAATTGTGCATGAGGTGCGTTTCCGATCCTTTTGCCCGTGACGAGAGACGGCACGTATAGCCTGTGTGCCGGTCCTAATCCTGTTTTTTAGCCTGTTTGGCAAGGGGGTGATGCGTTTGCACCAGTTGGTGAAGCCGTTCTTCCAGCACATGTGTGTAGATTTGTGTGGTCGAAATGTCGGAATGGCCAAGAAGTTCCTGCACCACGCGCAGGTCCGCGCCATTGGCAAGCAGGTGGCTGGCGAAGGCGTGGCGCATCACATGCGGCGAGATCAACGAGGGTGTCAGGCCGGCGCGAATGGCGAGATCCTTCAGGTCGCGCGCAAAGACCTGCCGCGGCAGATAGCCCTGCTTGGAGGCTGCGGGAAAGAGCCATGGGCTTTCCGGAACTGGCTGTTTGGTGTTTGCAGCCTCCAGCGCCTGTCGGCGGCCATAGGTCTTCAGCGCAGCGATGGCCGACTGTGACAGGGGCACCAGCCGCTCCTTGTTGCCTTTGCCGCGGATCATCAGGAAACGGCCTTCCTGGTCCAGCACTTTCGCCGGCAGGGACACGAGTTCGCTGACGCGCATGCCGGTGGCATAGAGCAGCTCCAGCAAAACCAGCATGCGCAGATGCTGCAATTGATCGGGACCTTCGACGGCCGCTTCCTGTTCGGCCTGGGCGAGAAGGCGCGTCACATCGTCGACGCCCATGGTCTTCGGCAGGGCGCGGCCCTTCTTCGGCGCGTCGAGAATGCCGGTGGGATCATCCGTGCGCAGACCCTCGGCATAGAGAAATTTATAGAACTGGCGCATGGCCGACAGCCGGCGTGCCTGCGACGAGGGCTTGAAGCCCTGGTGTGAAAGGCCGGAGAGATAGGCGCCGAGATCGTTCGATGCGGCTTCCGTCATGCGGACCTTGCGCTCCGACAAAAAGGAGTGGAGATCGTCGAGGTCGCGCTCATAGGACTGCAGCGTGTTGACCGCCGCGCCGCGCTCGGCGCTCATCATTTCGAGGAAGGCTTCCATATGGACGCGGCTCAGATCCTTCACGGCGATCCCCGCGCTCACGGCTTGACCGAGCCGGTTGCCGGCGGGTTGACGCGTTCGGAGGGTATGCGGATCGTCACATCGCGCGGCTGCGGATCGACGAAGAGCACTAAAGCCCACATTGCTCCATAGACCGATCCGGCGATGACCGCGCAGATGACAAGGAAGCGAAACAGGGTCGGCATTCAGAAACTCTCCTCGTCCCAATCATTGGTCCGGCGATATAGTGTAATCATATCCGACAAGCGTTAGCCGAAGGATATTGCAGACATGTTTATGTTGCGGCGTCTTGACGCTACAGGCGCATTTGACGATACCGTTTCCAAACAAATTGTGAATGGGCCGATGAACGAAGAAGTGCTGACCCTTGCAGAAAGCCTCAGAGACAAAGCGCGCGCCGTATTGGGCACGCGCAACCTTGTCCTCGTGGGGTTAATGGGGGCCGGAAAATCCTCGATCGGCCGGCTGGTCGCGCATCAGCTCGGCATTCCCTTCGTCGATACGGATATCGAGATCGAACGCGTTTCGCGTATGACGATTTCCGAGCTGTTCGAGGCTTATGGCGAAGACGAGTTCCGGGCGCTGGAAACGCGGGTGATCAAGCGGCTGCTCAAGGGCGGCCCTCGCGTCGTTTCCACCGGCGGCGGCGCCTTCATCAACGACCGGACGCGCCGGCATGTCAAACGCAGCGGCCTGTCCGTCTGGCTGAAGGCCGATCTCGACGTGCTTTGGGAGCGGGTCAACAAGCGCGATACGCGACCGCTGCTCAAAACCGAAAATCCGAAGCAGACCCTCGAAAAGCTGATGAATGCGCGCTATCCGATCTATGCGGAAGCCGATCTCACGGTTTTGTCCCGCGATGTGGGCAAGGATGTCATGGTCAAGGAAGTCCTTGTGGCCATCGTCGAGGGGAAAGAAGGAAGCAAGACACCATGAATGCGATCACATCGGCCGAGCGTCTCGTCCGCGTGCCCCTCGGCGAGCGCGCCTATGACATTCTGATCGGCCCTGGCCTGATTGCGCGCGCCGGCAAGGAAATCGCAGCAAGGTTGAAGGGCCGCAGAGCCGCTGTCATCACAGACGAAAATGTCGCGCCGCTCTATCTCGATGCGCTGATTGCGAGCCTTCAGGAGGCTGGTATCCAGTCCTCCAAGCTCGTCCTGCCGGCCGGCGAGAAGACAAAGAGCTTCGAGCATTTGATGGCCGTCTGCGATGCCGTGCTCACGGCGCGTGTCGAGCGCAACGATGCCGTCATCGCGCTTGGCGGCGGCGTGATCGGCGATCTCGCCGGCTTTGCTGCCGGCATCGTGCGCCGCGGCGTCCGTTTCGTACAGGTGCCGACCTCGCTGCTGTCGCAGGTGGATTCGTCCGTCGGCGGCAAGACCGGCATCAATACCCATCACGGCAAGAACCTAGTCGGCGTCTTCCACCAGCCCGATCTCGTACTCGCCGATACCGACGTGCTGAATACGCTCAGCGAACGCGAATTCCGCGCCGGCTATGCCGAGGTCGCCAAATACGGCCTGATCGACAAGCCGGATTTCTTTGCCTGGCTGGAGGCCAACTGGAAAGAGGTGTTCTCCGGCGGCGCTCAACGCATCGAGGCGATTGCCGCGAGCTGCCAGGCGAAATCCGACGTTGTCGTTGCCGACGAGCGCGAAAACGGTCCCCGGGCGCTGCTCAATCTCGGCCACACCTTCGGCCATGCGTTGGAGGCGGCCACCGCCTACGACAGCCGGCGGCTGGTGCATGGCGAGGGCGTTTCGATCGGCATGGTGCTGGCGCACGAATTTTCCTCGCGCCTCAATCTGGCAAGCCCTGACGATGCCAAGCGCGTCGAGACGCATCTGAAGGCGGTCGGCCTGCCGACGCGGATGGGCGACATTCCGGGCGATCTGCCGCCGGCCGAGGTGTTGATGGACGCGATCGCTCAGGACAAGAAGGTCAAGAGCGGCAAGCTCACCTTCATCCTGACCCGCGGCATCGGGCAATCTTTCGTCGCCGATGATGTTCCGGCTTCCGAAGTTCTCAGTTTCCTAAGGGAAAAACATCCGCAATGACGGTTCAAGGCACGCTGGCTGCTCTGTGGGAATATTGGCCCGAGATCATCTCGATCATCGCGCTCGTGCTGCTGTCGGCATTTTTCTCCGGTTCGGAAACGGCGCTGACGGCGGCTTCGCGCAGCCGCATCCATACGCTGGAGGCGAATGGCGACGAGCGCGCGGGGATCGTGCGGCAGTTGATCGAGCGCCGTGACCGGCTGATCGGCGCGCTGCTGATCGGCAACAATCTCGCCAACATCCTGTCGTCATCGATCGCAACCAGCCTGTTTCTCGGCCTGTTCGGCAGCTCCGGCGTTGCGCTGGCGACGGCGGCCATGACGGTCATTCTCGTCATCTTCGCGGAAGTCCTGCCGAAAAGCTGGGCGATCTCGACGCCGGACCGTTTTGCTCTCAATGTCGCCGGCACGGTGCGTCTCTTCGTTGCCGTCGTCGGACCGATTTCGAGCTTCGTCAACGCCATCGTTCGTCAGATTCTCGGCCTCTTCGGCATCAATCTCTCCAAGGAAGTGTCGATGCTGTCGGCGTATGACGAGCTGCGCGGCGCCGTCGATCTGCTGCATCGCGAGGGTTCGGTGGTCAAGGCCGACCGCGACCGCCTGGGCGGTGTGCTCGATCTCGGCGAGCTGGAGCTTTCCGACATCATGGTCCATCGCACGGCGATGCGCGCCATCAATGCCGACGATCCGCCGGAAGTCGTCGTCCGCGCCATTCTCGATAGCCCCTATACGCGCATGCCGCTCTGGCGCGGTACGATCGACAACATCATCGGCGTCGTCCACGCCAAGGATCTGCTGAGGGCGCTGGCGGAGCCGAATGTCGAGCCGGAAAATCTCGACATCGTCAAGATCGCGCAAAAACCCTGGTTCGTGCCCGACAGCACTAATCTCGAAGACCAGCTCAACGCCTTCCTGCGCCGCAAGCAGCATTTTGCAGTCGTCGTCGACGAATATGGCGAAGTGCAGGGGATCGTTACCCTTGAAGACATTCTGGAAGAGATCGTCGGCGATATTTCCGACGAGCACGACCTCGATATCCAGGGTGTGCGGCAAGAGGCCGATGGCTCGATCGTCGTCGATGGCGTCGTACCGATTCGCGATCTCAACCGCGCGCTCGACTGGGATCTGCCCGACGAAGAGGCGACGACGATTGCCGGTCTCGTCATCCACGAATCGATGACCATCCCGGAAGAACGTCAGGCCTTCACCTTCTACGGCAAGCGCTTCATCGTCATGAAGCGGGAAAAGAACCGCATCACAAAGCTTCGGATCAGGCCGGCAGAGACGGAAGAGGGGAAGTCGGAGTAGCCGTTACCACCGCACGGCTTCGCCCGGTGCTGCGGGTTCCACGGCAAGGGCATGCAGGCCGGCATCGAGTTCCGGCTTCAAAAGCTCTGTGATCGCCCTGTGGCGGGCAAGGCGTGTCATGCCCGTGAACTTGGCGGAGACGATTCGAACTCTTATATGGGTCTCGCCCGTTCCGGTCATGTCGGGCTGATGACCGGCATGTAAGTGGCTTTCGTTGATGACAGCGAGACGTTCGGGCGCGAAGGCTTCGTTGAGCTTTTTCTCAATGCGGGATTGAAGCGTCGTTTCCATATTCCCGCCGGTACCTTGTTCGCGAAAAAGGTTTCACAAAGCCTGCAACATTCCCATTTGTCAATTCTTGTTGTGGGGTGGCTGAGGCCCCATAATTAGGGCGCCATGAGACTCGATTCAAAATATTTCGATCGCATTCGAACCCGCCGCAAACGCGAGCCGGAGGCCGAACAGGCTCCGCCGACGTGCCAATGGGACGGCTGCGATAAAAAGGGTACGCATCGTGCGCCGGTCGGGCGCAATGCGGAAGGGCAGTTCTTTTTGTTCTGCTTCGAGCACGTCAAAGATTACAACAAGGGCTACAATTATTTTTCCGGCCTCTCGGACGGTGAGATCGCGCGCTACCAGAAGGAAGCCATCACCGGTCATCGTCCGACCTGGACCGTCGGCGTCAACAAATCGGCGCGCAACAGCCCACTGCAATCCGACATCCGTTCCGGTTCCTATTCCCGCGTGCGCGATCCCTTCGGTTTCGTCAAGGACGGGCAGGGGCAGGGACGCGGCCCGCGTTTCCCGCAGGAGCGCAAGCTGAAGACGCTCGAAGCGAAAGCCTTCGACACGATGGGGCTGGCTGCGAACGCCACCAGCGCCGAGATCAAGAGCCGTTACAAGGAATTGGTGAAAAAGCACCATCCGGATGCCAATGGCGGTGACCGCGGGTCGGAGGAACGGTTTCGCGCAGTCATTCAGGCTTATCAATTGTTGAAGCAGAACGGTTTTTGTTAATTCCTGTCCTTGCTCTCCGCCTTCAATCAGGTATGGTCCAAATCGGCTGAGGCCGCAGGCGACTGCGGCAAGGTGCGCTTTTGGCTGGCTGCACCTCGGCCAACTTTCCGGACGCGGCGTTTCTTGTCCGGGACTCTGTTCAAGAATGCTCGCAAGCGATCATGTCGTCGCGCCGAGGTTTCGCTTCAGTCCCGGAGAAGTATCGCCGTTGTTCCGACCTGACGGATGCGGACAACAAGCTGCGGCGTCACGGATCAAAAACGGCTGAGATTGATATGGCTGGGTGAGAGTCACCCGCCCTGGAGACATGATGAGCAAGATTGACCTTGATATTTCCGAGCTTCCCGATACGACCGTTTCGGTCCGTGAAGTCTTTGGCATCGATTCCGATATCCGCGTTCCGGCATACAGCAAGGGCGATGCCTATGTGCCCGACCTTGACACCGACTATCTCTTTGATCGCGAGACGACGCTCGCCATTCTCGCCGGCTTTGCCCATAACCGCCGCGTGATGATTTCCGGCTATCACGGCACCGGCAAGTCCTCGCACATCGAGCAGGTCGCAGCCCGCCTCAACTGGCCCTGCGTGCGTATCAACCTCGACAGCCATGTCAGCCGTATCGATCTTGTCGGCAAGGACGCGATCGTCGTGAAGGACGGGCTGCAGATCACCGAATTCAAGGACGGCATCCTGCCCTGGGCCTATCAGCACAACGTCGCCCTCGTCTTCGACGAATACGACGCCGGCCGCCCGGACGTGATGTTCGTCATTCAGCGCGTGCTGGAATCGTCGGGCCGCCTGACGCTGCTCGACCAGAGCCGCGTTATCCGTCCGCACCCCGCCTTCCGCCTGTTCGCGACGGCCAACACCATCGGTCTCGGCGACACGACTGGCCTCTATCACGGCACGCAGCAGATCAACCAGGCGCAGATGGACCGCTGGTCGATCGTCACGACGCTGAACTACCTGCCGCACAACAACGAAGTCGATATCGTGCTCGCCAAGGTGAAGTCCTTCCGCACCGAAAAGGGCCGCGACACCGTGTCCAAGATGGTGCGTGTCGCCGATCTGACCCGTGCAGCCTTCATGAACGGCGATCTTTCCACCGTCATGAGCCCGCGTACGGTCATCACCTGGGCGGAAAATGCGGAAATCTTCGGCGATGTCGCCTTTGCCTTCCGCGTGACCTTCCTCAACAAGTGCGATGAGCTGGAGCGGCCGTTGGTCGCCGAGCAGTATCAGCGCGCTTTCGGCGTCGAGCTGAAGGAAAGCGCCGCCAACATCGTGCTCGAAGCCTAAGAAGAAGAGCCAGCAAGTCATGGCAGGTCGCGGAGACAATTCCAAAGCGAAGCCGGGTGCCCCGGTGGACATGGAGCCGTTGCGTCGGGCGATTACCGGCTGCGTACGCTCGATCGCCGGCGATGCCGAGGTCGAGGTGGCTTTCGCCAACGAGCGCCCGGGGATGACGGGCGAGCGCATTCGCCTGCCGGAGCTTTCGAAGCGGCTGACGGCGCATGAGCTGGCGGTGACGCGCGGCCTTGGCGATTCCATGGCCTTGCGGCTTGCCTGCCACGATGCGCGCGTGCATGCCACCATGGCGCCGCAGGGCGCCGATGCGCGCTCCATCTTCGATGCCGTCGAACAGGCTCGCGTGGAATCGATCGGCGCGCTGCGCATGAGCGGTATGGCCACCAACCTCAATTCGATGAATTCAGAAAAATACGCCAAGGCGAATTTCTCCGGCATCGAGCGGCAAGAAGATGCGCCGATCGGCGAGGCCATGGCGATGATCGTGCGCGAGAAGCTGACCGGCCAGCAGCCGCCGGCAAGCGCCGGCAAAGTGCTCGACCTCTGGCGTTCCTTCATCGAGGACAAGACCGGCGGCGAACTCGACCATCTGCTTTCTGCCATCAATGACCAGCAGGCTTTTGCCCGCGTCGTGCGCAGCATGCTGACGGCCATGGAAATGGCCGAGGAATACGGCGACGAGGACATGGAGCCGGATTCCGATGAGGAGTCTGCCGAGGAGGACAAGCCGAGCGGCGAGGATCAGGATGATCAGGACGTCGAGAACGACGACGGTTCCGACTCCGCGCCTGCTGAGGACAGCGAAGCTTCCGATGAGCAGATGGACGACGGCGAGATGGATGGCGCCGAAATCTCCGACGACGACATGAGCGAAGAGGGCGAAGAGGATTCGGAGACGCCGGGCGAAACCCGCCGTCCGAACACGCCCTTCGCCGATTTCAACGAAAAGGTCGACTACCACGTCTTCACCGAGGAATTCGATGAGACGACGACGGCGCAGGAGCTCTGCGACACCGTCGAGCTCGAGCGCCTGCGTGCCTTCCTCGATAAGCAGCTCGCGCATCTGCAGGGTGCCGTAGGGCGGCTCGCCAACCGCCTACAGCGCCGGTTGATGGCGCAGCAGAACCGCGCCTGGGATTTCGACCTCGAAGAGGGTTATCTCGACCCGGCACGTCTGACGCGCCTGATCATCGATCCGATGCAGGCACTCTCCTTCAAGATGGAGCGCGACACGCAATTCCGCGATACGGTCGTGACGCTGCTGATCGATAATTCCGGATCGATGCGCGGCCGGCCGATCACCGTCGCAGCCACCTGCGCCGATATTCTGGCGCGCACGCTGGAACGCTGCGGCGTTAAGGTCGAAATCCTCGGCTTCACTACCAAGGCCTGGAAGGGCGGACAGGCGCGCGAGAAATGGCTTGCCGGCGGCAAGCCGCAAACGCCGGGCCGGCTCAACGATCTTCGCCACATCATCTACAAATCGGCAGACGAGCCCTATCGGCGGGCGCGTACCAATCTCGGCCTGATGATGCGCGAAGGCCTGCTCAAGGAAAATATCGACGGCGAGGCGCTGATTTGGGCGCATAACCGCCTGCTCGGCCGCCGCGAGCAGCGCCGCATCCTGATGATGATCTCGGACGGCGCGCCGGTCGACGATTCGACGCTGTCTGTCAATCCGGGCAACTATCTGGAGCGGCACCTGCGCGCCGTGATCGAGCAGATCGAGACGCGTTCGCCGGTGGAGCTGCTGGCAATCGGCATTGGCCACGACGTCACGCGCTATTATCGCCGCGCCGTCACGATCGTCGATGCCGACGAGTTGGCCGGCGCCATGACGGAACAGCTTGCATCGCTGTTCGAGGATCAGGCAAGCCTGCCGCGTATGCGTCGCGCAAGCTGAATAGCCCATAGTCAAACCTGCATCGGCCTTCCGGCCGGTGCGATTTCCGCCCAGTTGCAAGGCCCCGTGAGAGCCCATGAAACGCCTTTGCCGCGCGACCATGCTTGTGATGCTGCTCGCCGGCTGTGGCTCTGTGGATACTTCGGAAGGCGGATCTGCGGACATCCACGCGACGGCGATTTCGGCGTTCAAGCCCGGTTCCGAGCAGACACGGTTCGGTGCGCTTGAATTTCTCGGCGGCCTCGAACTCAGCTCCGGCAATGCGCTTCTCGGCGCCCTCTCCGCCATCCGCTTCCGTCCGGATCAGCGTCATTTCGTTTCGGTCCTGGATACCGGCCATTGGCTGACGGGAACCATCGAGCGTGACGAGGACGGCAAACTGAAAGGCATCGTCGATGCCCGTATCATGCCCATGGTCGACCGTTTCGGTGAGACGGATGCCGGTAAGGGCGCGATGGATGCGGAGGGGCTGGTGCTACGGGGCAACCATGTTCTCGTCAGCTATGAGCAGAATCATCGCGTCGATTCCTATCCCGATCCCGGCTTCGAGACATCGCCGCCGGATGGCAGCATTCCGATCCTGATCCCGAAGAAGCAATTGCACGGCAACCGCAGCCTGGAAACCCTGATGACCGCGCCGCAATCAAGCCCGTTGGCGGGGGCAGCGGTGATCGTCGCGGAGCGCAGTCTGGACGATGAAGGCAACATGCTGGCGGCAATCCTGGATGGGCCGCTGAAGGGCCGTTTTACGGTGCGCCATAGCGACGATTTCGACGCCAGCGACGGTGTTTTTCTGCCCGACGGCGATCTGCTGCTGCTGGAGCGGCGCTTCGATCTGGCGCACGGGATCGGCGTACGCATCCGCCGTATTGCCGGCGGCGACATCAAGCCCGGCGCGGTCGTCGACGGCAATGTCATCTTCGAAGCAGGGTCCAATCTGCAGATCGACAATATGGAAGGGCTGGACGCTTTCCGGGCTGCCGACGGTACGATCCACCTGATCATGGTCTCCGACGACAACCATTCGATTTTGCAGCGAAGCCTGATGCTGGAATTCCGGCTGCGGGACGATACGGCAGTCAGCATGAAATAGCGGCCCGCGCCTTTGACGTGGTTCCTCAGGATGTCACGGCATTCATCGTGAAGACGGTGCGCCGCGCGCTGTCATCCTCCGGCCATGCCCGCTCGACGTCGGAGAGGGGAACGGGCTTTACTGCGACCGTCAAGCCGGCCGGAGTGGTCGCCCGCAACAGCTTGCCGACGGCATGGACGAGCCCGTCGACCGATATGCTGCCGATGCCGCTGCCCATCAGCTCGATTGCGGAAGAACGCAGCACTGCGCTCGGCAGTGTTATATCCGCCCCGCTGCTGGAACCGATCTGCACGAATCGCAGAGGCACGGCATCCCGGCCGAATTTGGCGGCGGCGATCAGCAGGCGTTCGGCGCTTCTTCCCCAGAGGTAGTCGATGACGACGTCTACGCCCTCGGCGAATTGTTGCTTGAAGCTCTCCCCCAGAGCGGCGTCGTTTTCCACCAGGGGGATCGTCACATCGGCGCCAATCGCCGCAAGCGAGCGTAGGGCGTCGATGTTGCGGCCGGTGGCGATCACCTTGCGTGCGCCGAGATGCTTGGCGATCTGCACGGCGAGGCGGCCGGCGGTGCCGGTGGCGCCGTTGATCAATACGGTCTCACCGGCCTTGAGTTTGGCGCGTTCGGTATAGGCGGCCCAGGAGGACATGCCGGGATTGGCAATGGCGGCAGCGGTGATGTCGTCGATATCGTCGGGCAGGGCTATACAATGGGCCGGGGACACCACGGCGTATTCTGCCATGCTGCCGAACGGCGCCTTCGGCACGACGAAATAGACCCGACGCCCGTCGTCAAGCCGGCCCACGCCGTCGATGCCGACGACAAAGGGGAACTGGCCGGACGAGCTGTAGTGTTTGCCCGAGGCCCGGCCCTTGACGACATGGCTGATGGCGGCGGCGGTAACGGTGACGCGAACCTCATCCGCCGATGGCACCGGCTCGGCGAAATCTCCGTAAACGGGCGCGTGCCCGGCTTCCCTGACGATGGCAGCTTTCATGACATTTATCCTTTTGGATCTCGATAATGCGTGTATAATGCACATATATGAGGAGTCAGGAATGTCGTCAACAAAAAATGTGCAAAATACACATATCTCCGATCAATTGCGCCAACTGCATGGGGCTGTTCTCGATATCGTCGCGGTGATAAATCGACCGCAGCGCGATGAGGTGCTGATCAAGGAGGCGGGAATTCCGCTGGACCGGGCGTTGTTTCCGTTGCTTGTCGGCATCGAGCGGTTCGGGCCGATCGGCGTGGTGGAAATGGCCGATCGCGTGGGGCGGGACTACACCACCGTCAGCCGCCAGGTCGCAAAGTTGGAAAGCCTCGGGCTGGTCGAGCGAAAGGGGAGTGCTGCCGACCGTCGCGTCCGTGAGGCCGTCATCACCGAAAAAGGCAAGGCGATGACCGATCTGGTCGACGCGGCGCGCGAAAGGATCGGGCGCGCCATCTTCGAGAGCTGGAATCCGGACGAGGTCGACGAACTGGTGCGGCTTATGCGCAAGTTCGCCGATGCAGTGAATGAGGAGCCGCCGGTCGGTTCCTCGGTTGCGACGAAGCCTTGATCGCCGCGAGTTCGGGCGAACGTAGTCGTGCTGGTGCTTGCGGTCAGGCTCGTGCCTGCTGCTGCGACATCGGTTTCAGCACGTTCATCAGCGCGCCATAGGGCAGCAGCATGACGAGGCCGACGGTCACCTTGACCGAGAAATCGCCGATCGCCCAGGAAATCCAACGTGGTGCCGATGTCGAGAAGGCACCGAGGATCGGCGCCCAGTCGATCGCGAAGGGATCGTTCGGGCCGAAGAAGACGAAGAAGGGGGCGAAGGCAAAGGAGAAGAACATCACCGTGTCCAGCATCGAGCCGATCAGCGAACCGAACAGCGGCGCACGCCACCAGGCCATGCGGCGCAGGTGGTTGAACACCGAGATATCGAGAAGCTGGCCGGCGAGATAGGCCGAGCCCGAGGCAATCGCGATACGCGGCTGTGCGGTGAAGAAGGACAAGGTAACGCCGACGACGAAACCGGCAAACACCACCTTGCGCGCGGCCTTCGGGCCGAACTGGCGGTTGGTCAGGTCGGTGATCAGGAAGGCGACGGGATAGGTGAAGGCGCCCCAGGTCAGGATATCCGCGAGATTGATGCCGGCGATCGTCGCCTGCAGCGGATACTGCACGAGGATGTTGGAGGCAACGACGACCAGCGTCATCAGCAGAACATAGGCAAGCGTATAGCGTGATTTCAGCATTTTTTTATCCTGGGTGATGCCACCAGTTGGAGGGAAACCGGACATGGAAAAAGGCCTGTCCGGAGGTTATCCGTGCAAGCCTTTTAGCCCGTATTATATCGAGAAGTTTGGCTTAAGCGGCTACAGCAGCTTCAGCGGTCTTCTTGACGATCTGGCGACGCAGCAGGCGGGCGCGCATGCTGAGCTCGTTTTCGCTTGCCTTGATAAGGAAAGCGTCTAGGCCGCCGCGATGCTCGACCGAGCGGAGTGCTGCAGCGGAAACGCGCAGACGATAACGCTGGCCAAGAACGTCAGAAATCAGAGTGACCTGGCAGAGGTTCGGCAGGAACCGACGCTTGGTCTTGTTGTTGGCGTGGCTAACATTGTTGCCCACGAGGACGGCCTTGCCGGTCAATTCGCACATGCGGGACATGGAACACCTACTTTTGTTTTTCTTGGCCATCGGATAGTCATCCCGGGCAAAACCCGGCGCGCAATCCAACAGGCCATAATTGGAAAGTTGCGGTTCTATAGTCAGCGCGGCCGGCTACGTCAAGCCAAACCTTGAGCTTTCCCGCAATTCCGTCAAAAAGCTGCTGTTTTCTGATTGTCGCAGCAGGTGCATAAAGCGCCTATATATGCTGCCTGCTCTTTGTTGAAGGCTTTGATCATGGTTCAATTTCGAAGGTGGCTTTTCATTTCCGCCCTGGTGACGTCGCTGCCATTCATGGCATCGGCCGAGGAATTGCGGCATGAAACGCAGTATCGCGTGGCGCTTGCCGGCATTCCGATCGCGAGGGCGGATTTCAAGACCGAGGTCAAGGATAAGCAGTTCACCATCCGGGGGGATATCACCTCGGCCGGTCTTGCCGATCTCGTCACGTCGATCGACGCGAAAACCGATGTGAGCGGTACTGTCGGGGATAACAGGCTGCAGGCGACCCACTACAAGCTCTTCTACAAAAGCGGCAAAAAGGAACGTACCTATGATGTCGCCTATACTAACGGCAATGTGACGTCGAACACGATCACGCCAGAGCCGAAGCGGCCGCAAAGCTGGATTCCGCTCAGCGACGGAGATCTCCACTCGGTGCTCGATCCGATTTCCGGGATGATCTTTCCGATTACCGCCAATCTCAATCTCTGCAATCAGACCTTGCCTGTCTTCGACGGTGAGATGCGCATGGATCTGAAACTGTCGCCGAAGGGATCGCACCCGTTTTCGACGGATGGTTTCAAGGGCAAGACGATTGCCTGCGGCGTTCGCTTCACGCCGAAGAGCGGCTACAAGGGAACGCGCAAGGATTACCTTTATCTCGCCAAGAGCGACGGCATGGAGATCTGGTTTGCCAAGGCCGATGCCATGAATGTATATGCGCCTGTCTACGTCCGTATCCCGACGCAATACGGCACGGTGACGATCACCGCAGTGAAATACGGCAGCTAAGCGGGTTTTGACTGACGCCCGCGGCGATAGACTGGGGGGCGGAGTTGAAGTTTCGGGCAACATTGACGGGATTTGCGGCCATCGTGATGTGGTCGTTCCTGGCGCTGTTGACGGTGGCATCGGGCAAGATGCCGCCGTTTCAATTGCTCGCCGTCTGTTTCGCCATCGGCAGTATCCCCGGCATCCTTGTTCTCGTGCTGAGGCCGGAGCGCCTGCGGCTGCTACGCCAGCCTGCCAAAGTGTGGATCACCGGCGTTGCCGGGCTATTCGGCTATCATTTCCTCTATTTCACCGCGCTGCGCCATGCGCCGGCCGTCGAGGCTGGGTTGATCGCCTATCTCTGGCCGTTGCTGATCGTCGTCGGCTCGGCGCTGCTGCCGGGCGAGCGGCTGCGCTGGTACCATATCGTCGGCGCGGTGATGGGTCTCGCCGGCACGGTGCTGATCGTTGGCCGCAATGGGTTTCACTTCGAGGGCGCTTATGCCATCGGCTATGGCGCGGCATTCCTTTGCGCCTTCACCTGGTCCGGCTATTCGCTGATCACGCGCCGGTTCGAAGCGGTCTCGACCGATGTCGTCACCATCTTCTGCCTGGCGACATCGGCCCTTTCCTTCGTTTGCCACCTTGGCCTGGAGGATACGATCTGGCCGGACGCGGCGTCGCAATGGGTTGCGGTGCTTGGGCTGGGCCTCTTTCCGGTGGGGGCCGCCTTCTATGCCTGGGATTATGGCGTCAAGAACGGCGATATCCAGATTCTCGGCGCGGCCAGCTATGCCGCGCCGCTGCTCTCGACGCTGATCCTGACATTGTTCGGCTTTGCCGAGCCAAGCTGGGGCATCGCGCTCGCCTGCCTTCTGGTCACCGGCGGGGCAGTGCTGGCAGCGCACAGGATGATCCTGCGCCGCAACGGCGATGGAGCGGCGCAGGCGGAAGCGGCGCAATAGCTCCGCTCGGGTCCCTGCAGCCTATTCTTTGAAGACCTTCTCCAGGAAAGCGATCAGCGATGGCCGCCAGACATCCATCTCATGCTGGAGGTCCGGATATTCGTCATAATCGTGCTTGATTTTCTTCTCTTCGAGCGTCGCCTTCAGGCCGGCAACATCCTTGCCGACGACCAGATCCTTGCTTCCGACCGTCACCGTGAAGTTGCGTAGAGCCTTGTTGATCTTGTCCGGATCGTTCAAGACGGCGTCGACCCCTTTGTTCGGCACGGTGGTCGTGCTGACGCCGCTGAAGGTCGCGACCCAGCCGAAGGTGTCGAGATGCGACAGGCCGGAAACGAGCGCCTGGTATCCGCCCTGCGACAGGCCGGCGACCGCGCGCCCGTCAGCATCGCTGCGCACCTGATAATGGCTTTTCATATAGGGGATGAGATCTTCGATGAGTTCTCGATCCGCCGCTTCGGCATTTGCGGGATAGAAGTTCTTACGGCGTTCCGCGGCGGGGAAATTCTCCGCAATCGCATCCGGCACATCGGTTTCCGTGTCCGGAATGACGACGATCATCGGCTCGATCTTCTTTTCCGCCAGCAGATTATCGAGGATCTGCGGTGCTCGACCCTGCGCAACCCAGGATGCCACCGTGTCGCCGAAGCCGTGATAGAGATAGAGCACGGGGAGGGGCTTCGACGGGTTGCTGTAGCCGGGTGGCGTGTAGACATACATCTGGCGCTCCGAATTGAGCGCTTTCGAATGCAGCGTCACCAGCCTGAGGTCGCCGTGCGGGACGTTGCGGGTATCAAGGATGCTGCCGGGTACCAGAATGAGGCTGGTATTCACTTGCCGCTGCGGCTTCGGCGAATTCGTGCCGGGATCGATGCTGCGAAAGCCGTCGATGTTGAAGTAGTATTCATAGAGGTTGGGCTTCAGCGGCTCGGTTTTGGCAGCCCATATGCCGTCGTCGCCACGTTGCAGCGCGATCGGATCGTGCGATCCGAGAACGACGGTCACGGCTTTTGCCGAAGGGGCATAAAGGCGGAAGGTAATCGATCCGTCCTTTTCGACCGAGGTGACGAATTCCTTCAGCGGGCGTTCCGCCGGCGGCGCGGCGGGAGCGTCAAGAGCAGCGGCGGGAAGGCTCATGATGCAGCCCGCCAAGACACATATGGGAAACAACAAACGCACGAAAAAACCTCCTCCACATCAGTCAATTTTCTCTCTCCCCGTGTAAAGCTGACGCAGTGTGACGCTTTTTCAAGGCGGCCGCGCGCAAAGCAGCCACCTTGAGTCGTGCTCGATATCAATGAATGGAAAAGTTCAGGCCGACAAAGGCTTCCAGTCTGGAGCCGCCATTTCGAAGCTGGAAAATTCGAAGCCCGGTGCGACCGTGCAGCCGACGAGGGTGAAATCGCCGAGGCTTTCGGCGGACTGCCACCAGTCGGCGGGAATGATTGCCTGCGGACGCTCGCCTTTTACGAGGTCGATGCCGAGGACGATTGTCTCGCTCGCCTTGCCGTCGGCGGAGCGATGCAGCGCCAGCGGCGCACCGGCATAGTAATGCCAGACCTCCGCGGCATCGCGCACCCGATGCCAATGCGAGCGTTGGCCCGCCTGCAGGAGATAGTAGATCGCGGTCGAATGACCACGGCTGCCGCCGTGCTCGTCGCGGAATGTCTGCACATACCAGCCGCCTTCCGGATGCGGCTGCATGGAAAGTGCCTCGATGATCTCTTCCGGCCGCATCAGAAATTGTCCTTGCGTTTGCGGATTTCGGCAAAGACTTCCTCGTTGCTGCGGCTTTCCATCAGCAGATGCCTGCGGATCGACGGATCGGCGGCGCGCAGGAAGGGATTGGTCTCCTTCTCCAGCGCAAGCGTCGTCGGAACGGTGAATTTGCCTTCGGCTCTCAGGGCCTCGATATCGGCAGCGCGTGCCTTCAGCCTCTCATTGTCGGGATCGATGGTCACGGCGAAGCGGGCGTTGGACAGCGTATATTCATGGCCGAAATAGATTGCCGTTTCGTCCGGCAATACGGCGAGCTTCTGCAGGGATGCCCACATATCCGCCGCCGGCCGTTCGAACAGCCGGCCGCAGCCGAGCGCAAAGAGCGTGTCGGCGGCAAAAAGCAGCTTGTCATCCTCGAAATGGTAACAGACATGGCCGGCGGTATGGCCGGGTGTCTCGATGACATTGACGGTGTGATCGCCGAATTCGAAGGTGTCACCGTCGCTGACGGCGCGGTCGAGGCCGGGAATGGCGACGGCTTCGTTGATGGGGCCGATGATCTCGCAGCCGAATTGCTCCTTCAGCGCCAGATTACCCTCGACGTGATCGGTGTGATGATGAGTGGTGAGGATGTGGGTGATCGTCCAGCCACGACGCTTGGCAGCCGCCAGAATAGGCCCGGCTTCGGGCGCGTCGATCGACGCCGTGTAACCGCTTTCTGGATCATGGACGAGCACGCCGAAATTGTCGGATCGGCAGATAAATACCTCTAATTCCAAGGGTTTCATGGTCGAAATAGTCCTCATCGATGCGCTTGCATCGGAATGTAGGCGGTTCGGCCTTGAAGTCCAACGGGCGGCTGATAACATTTGTGGCGATGCACGCCGATATCGTCGATCTCCGCCAATTCTATCATTCCGAGCTTGGGCGCTTGGCCGAGCAGTCTATCGCCATGGCGCTTTCCTCGATCTGGTCTCGGCTGCCGGACGAGCGTCTTGTCGGTCTCGGCTATGCCGTTCCCTATCTCGATCGCTTCCGCGCCGACACCGAGCGCACATTCGCCTTCATGCCGGCGGGGCAAGGTGCTGTGAACTGGCCGGTGGATTCGGTTTCCTCGACAGCGCTGATCTTCGATGAGGAATTGCCGCTGCCGGACAGTTCCATCGATCGGGTGCTGATGGTGCATTCGCTGGAATTCGCCGAGAGCCCGCGCGAGACTCTGAAGGAGCTTTGGCGGGTGCTGGCGCCGGGCGGTCGGCTGGTCATCGTCGTGCCGAACCGCACGGGCGTGTGGGCGCGCATGGAGCATACGCCCTTCGGCTCCGGCCGACCCTATTCGCGCGGGCAGCTCACCTCGCTGCTGCGCGAGACCAACTTCACGCCGGGAGCAACCGCCGAGGCGCTGTTCTTTCCTCCTTCGAAACTGCGCACCGTCCTGCGTCTCAGACGCGCTTTCGAGCGGATCGGGCGCACTCTCTGGCCGGCTTTCTCCGGCGTCATCATCGTCGAGGCGCAGAAGCGGCTCTATCAGGGCCTGCCGGTCGCCGTCCGCGCCTCACGCCGCGTCTTCGTGCCGGTGCTGGCGCCGCGCGGCATCCCGACGACGCGCGACGGTGCGTTATCTGGCGCTCTGATCTTTTGAATCTAGAGCATCTTATCCGCTTGCAGGTGATTCCACCTGAAGGCGGGATGCTCTAGCCGATCGGCAAACACTCGACAAATTCGTCAATCCGCATTAATGCCACGGGGTGTCTAAAGCCGGAATTTTCCGGCCCTTCCCAAGGTCGATCCCATGAGCATGGAAATGAACAAGCCCGTCCCGCGCCCCGGCATTCTCGATATCGCCGCCTATGTGCCGGGCAAGGAGCATGCGCCCGGCGTGGCGCGGGTGTTCAAGCTTTCCTCGAACGAGACGCCGTTCGGTGCAAGCCCCAAGGCTATCGAAGCCTTCCGCGCTGCTGGTGAACACCTGGAACGCTATCCGGACGGGCAGGCTACTGAGCTGCGTCAGGCGATCGCCGATATTCACGGCCTGAACACCGCCAATATCCTCTGCGGCAATGGTTCCGATGAGCTGCTCGGTCTGCTCTGCCATGTCTATCTCGGCGCTGGCGATGAGGGCATCATCACCGAGCACGGCTTCCTGATCTACAAGATCCAGATCCTGGCTGCCGGCGCGACGCCGGTCACGGTTAAGGAGAAGGATCGCACCGTCGATGTTGACGCGATCCTCGCCGCCGTTACCGAGCGGACCAAGATCGTCTTCATCGCCAATCCGGCCAATCCGACTGGCACCTATGTTCCGGTCAACGAAATCCGCCGCCTGCAGGCGGGTTTGCCGAAGCATGTCATCCTCGTGCTCGATGCCGCCTATGCTGAATATGTCCGCCGCAACGATTACGAGGCCGGCCTCGAGCTCGTTTCCTCGAATCCCAATGTCGTCATGACCCGCACCTTTTCGAAGATCTACGGGCTTGCGGCGCTGCGCGTCGGCTGGATGTATGGACCGGTAGATGTGGTGGATGCGCTGAACCGTGTGCGCGGCCCGTTCAACATGAACGCGGCAGCCATCGCCGCAGGTGCCGCTGCCATCCGCGACCAGGCTTTCACCCAGAAGGCGGTAGCGCACAACACGCTATGGATTGAGAAGGTGACGAAGGCCTTCGAATCGATCGGACTCGAAGTGACGCCGTCGGTTGCCAACTTCGTACTGGTCCACTTCCCCGATATCGAAGGCAAGCGTGCCGCCGATGCCGACGAGTTCCTGACTAGCCGCGGCTATATCCTGCGCGCGGTACGCGCCTATGGCTTCCCGAATGCGCTGCGCATGAGCATCGGCACGGAAGAAGCCAATCTGGGCGTCATCGCCGCTCTGACCGAATTCATGGGACACAAGGCATGAGCAGCGTGCAGTTCGACCGTATCGCGCTGATCGGCATCGGCCTGATCGGCTCGTCGATCGCCCATGATATCAAGCGGCTCGGCCTCGCCAAGGAAGTCGTGGTTTCAACCCGCAGCGCCGAGACGCTGAAGCGCGCCGAGGAACTCAAGCTCGGCGACCGCTATACGCCGTCGTCAGCCGAAGCCGTTAGGGATGCCGATCTCGTCATCGTCTCCGTGCCGGTCGGCGCATCGGGAAGTGTTGCCGCGGAAATCTCGGCGCATCTGAAGCCCGGCGCCATCGTCACCGACGTCGGTTCGACCAAGGCGTCCGTGATCGCGCAGATGCAACCGCATATGCCGGGCAATGTGCATTTCATTCCCGGCCATCCCATTGCGGGCACGGAGAAGTCCGGGCCTGACGCCGGATTTGCCGGGCTGTTTGAAGGCCGCTGGTGCATCTTCACGCCGGTCCCCGGCACGGACGAGGCTGCCATCAAAAGGCTTCGCCGTTTCTGGGAATCGCTCGGCTCGCGCGTCGATGAAATGGATGCCGCCCATCACGACAAGGTGCTGGCGATCGTTTCGCATCTGCCGCATCTCATCGCCTATAACATTGTCGGCACGGCTGACGATCTGGAGACGGTGACGGAATCGGAAGTGATCAAATATTCCGCCTCCGGCTTCCGCGACTTCACTCGCCTCGCCGCTTCCGATCCGACCATGTGGCGCGATGTCTGCCTGCACAATCGCGATGCCATTCTGGAAATGCTGGCGCGTTTCTCGGAAGATCTCGCTTATCTGCAGCGGGCAATCCGCTGGGGCGAGGGTGATAAGATCTTCGATCTCTTCACCCGCACCCGCGCCATCCGCCGCTCGATCGTGGAGGCCGGCCAGGACGTCGATGCCCCGGATTTCGGCCGCCACGCGCTGGATGTGAAGAAGTAGTCGATTTCCTGCTTAAATCGGCGGAATCTTCCCGAGCGGGATAAAGCCGCTCAGGGACAGGCGTCCGCGATCGGCCGTAAGATCGACGGAGACTTTGTCACTGCCGGCTGCGAGCGATTTCAGGAGCTTGGTGGCTGTGTCGATCATGTTCTTGGCCGCCGGAATCGTCGCCTTCAGGCTGTCGCCCCATGGCCCGATCTGATTGATCTCCAGTTTGAACCGGCCGGAGAGAAAGCCCTGATCGTCGAAATTGAAGGGGCCGGAAAGCGTCATGACGCGGCCGTCGCCGATATCGATCACCACCTGACGGAGAACGCCGGCGGCGCCATAAAGGCCGTGTCCGTCACTGCCGTCGAGCAGGCCGGCCTTGCCGGTCAGGGTGATATCGGCGCTCGTCGATGCCGTCGGTAGCGTCTGCGGAAAGTCCTTGATGACTGCCGTGGCGTTTTCGATGCCGATCGCCAGTTCCAGGTCGTCGCCGTTCTGGCGTGCGTGCATTTCGGTGTGAGCGGCGGTCACGTCGGCGCTCTGGCCGGTGAAGGAGGAGACGATGCCGGCCTTCAGCCCATCGATGACGGTCTCGCTCTGCGCGACACCGCGGCCCTTGGCGACGAGGTTCGATTGCAGATCAGTCCATTCGGCCGACACCGTCAAACCCTGCGCGGTGCGGATTTCCGCTGGCGATTTCAGGCTCCAGCCGACATGGTTCGGCTGATAGACCGGCGCCGAGGCATTCAGATTGTCGAAGGAGGCGGAAACGCCCTTTACATGATCGTCGACAGTCACCTTGGTGCAGGACAGGCCGATGGAGAAGGGAAAGCCGCTGAAGGCCATGTCGCTGCATTCGCCCGAGATGCCGGCGGCGTTCTGCTCGCCGAGCGCCTTCAGCACGGTCGTTTTCACCATCGTGGTCGCATAGAACCAGCCGCCGGTATAAAGCCCGGCCAGGATCACGATCAGCCCCAGCCCGATGAGCCACATGCGTTTGCCTCTGCCGGATGCTACGCCCTGGCTTGACGCTGCCATGTTGTTCTCCAATGGTTGAACCTATGTGTTCACAGTGATTTGGCGTTGGATATGGACGAATTTTGGGTATTTGGCTACGGATCACTCATGTGGAATCCGGGCTTTAGCTATGTTGAAAAAGCAGAGGCCTTGATTTTCGGCTACCGCCGCTCCCTTTGCGTCCATTCCTGGGTTCATCGCGGTACGGAGGCCAGCCCCGGCCTGGTGCTTGGCCTCGATCGCGGCGGCTCCTGCCGCGGCATGGCATTCAGCATAGCCACCGCCGAGTGGGACGAGGTCCTGAACTATCTGCGCGAGCGCGAGCTGGTCACCAACGTCTATCTGGAAAAGACGTTGCCCATTCGCCTTGCGGATGGCCGGAGGGTAACCGCCGTCGCCTATATTGTCGACCGGGACCATCAGCAATATGCCGGCACGCTCGATGCCATAGAAGCCGCCCATATCGTCGATTCCGCCGTCGGACAGTCCGGGCCGAACGATGCCTATGTCTTCAATACGCTGACACATCTGCGCGAGATGGGCATTCGCGACCAATGGCTGGAACAGGTGGCGGGCGAGATCGAACGGATGCGGGAAGCGTCCTGATCGCCCACTGCGCGGAAGGCATCCGGCTTAAACCGCGGCCGCCACTTTCGCCTTGGCGATCTCCGCCAGGCGTTTTGCCGCTGTGGGCGGGACCGGCAGATGCGGGTTGTTGGCGATGGTTTCGACCAGCAATTCGTCGCTTGCCTTTTCCGTCTCCTCAAGCAGTCGCGCGAAGAAAGCGTCCGGGTCCAGGCCCGGCGGAATCGGCGGCAGGATGCGTACCTTGAAATGGCCGGGATATTTGCGGAAGGTGCGGCGCGGCCAGAACAGGCCGGGATGCATGGCTACGGCGACGACGGGGATATCGAGATCGCGATACATGCGGGCGATGCCGTATTTGTAGACCGGCTCGGCGCCCGGCGGGCGGCGGGTGCCTTCGGGATAGATGATCAACTGACGGCCGGTGGACAGTTCTTCCCGCGTGCGCTTCAGCACGTCGAACATCACCTTGCCGCGTGCGCTGCGGTCAACCGGGATCATGCGCTGTTTCTTCGCATACCAGCCGAACAGCGGAATCCACATCAGCTCCCGCTTCAGAATGTAGACGGGATCGTCGAGATAGGGCAGCAACGCGAAAGTATCCCAGAAGGATTGATGCTTTGGGGCGAAGATGTAGCTGCCGGCGGGAATATTCTCCAGGCCCTCGATTTCGAAGGTGGTGCCGACGATCTTCTCCATCAGCCAGACGCTGGATTTTGCCCAGGCCTTGGGGATCGCATAGCCGGCCTTGCGCGGCATCAGGAAATAGATCGGTGAAAGCACGATCATGCGAATGATCAGGTTGGCATAGAAGGTCGTATTGAACAGGATCGAACGCAGAGTGATCATCAAGGCTTTCCCAACACGCCGGCTTTCGCCAGCATCTGAAGCCTTGCCTACACGATTACGCTGTCAATAAAAAGTCGGTCGCGTTTCGCCGACGATCTTAGCTCGGATCGTCGTCCGTCTCCCGCGAGCGCAGGCCGAGCGGGCGTCCGAGCCCCGTGAGATTGCGGGCGCCGGCGAGAAGTACCTTAACGTATTCGGAGAGCATGGTGCGCAGCGCATTGGGATCTGTGAACCAGTTCGTGGTCTTGAGATCGGAATTGACCACCGGATAGGGAATGAAATCCGTGGCCGGATCGACATATTTCAGCTCGGCCAGGCTGCGCGGCATGTGATAATTGTTGGTCACCACCAATATGCTCTTGTAGCCGCGGGCGTGAATCCATTTCGCGGCCTCGCGGGCATTGCCGATGGTGTCGAGGGCGTCATAGCCGACATCGACGCAGCAATTGAAGAGGCTGACGGGGCTTTGGGTCAGCCTGCGGATTTGCGACGGCGTGGTGGTCGGATGGACGCCGGAGATCAATAGCCGATTGCCGGCGCCGGTGCGCAGCAATTCCACCGCCTGCCCTATGCGCTGATAACCGCCGGTCAGCACGACAATGGCATCCGCCTTCGGTTCCAGTGGTGGCTTTAGCGTGGTGATCGAATCGGCGAAATGCAGGAAGCCGCCGAAGACAATAGCGACAAGGATGATGAAGCCGAAGCCGCCCCAGCGCAAGAACCGGCGGAAGAGGCTGCGCCGCACAGGCCTGTCGCTGCGGGATTGCTCCCGCAACGTCTGCGAGCTCACTGCCTTGCGAGTCGTCAGGTCCATGCTCATGATTCGTCATTATGCGCTAATTGCGGCAAGTAGCAGGCTATTAGATCGTAAAAAATCGTCGCCGTAGCGTCAATTCTGCACAGTTTCGGTCCTCCCCGGGTCGGAGCGGATCAAATCGATCTCGTAAATGGTGCGCATGACGGTAAAGCGCGCCGTGATCGTGGTGAGCAGGGCGATGATGATCATCGTGGCGAGAATGCCGAGATAGCCAAGCGCGCCAACCGAAAATGTGCCGAACAGAGCGGTTGCCTGATCGGTTTGCGGCGTGGCGATCGTGCGGCTTTGCAGAAAGCCGGCGCTGGCGAAGAAAAAGGCGGCAAGCGCGCTGCCGGCTGCCGAACCCTTCAGGCTGATCTTCAGGAAATGCTTCTGGAATTCGGTGGCGACGAAGGTGCTCTCGGCGCCGACGAAGTGCAGCACCTCGACGATGTGGCGATTGCTCGAGAGCGCGCCGCGCGTGGCAAAAACCACGGTCAGCACCATGGCGGTGAAAACCAGGAGCAGCACGCCGGTGCCGATGAGAACGGTGGTATGCGCCATCGAGACGAGCCGATCGACCCAGGTGCGGTGATCATCCAGCGTCGCCTGCGGAATTTGGTCCTTGAGAAGGTTGCGCATCGCCTCGAAATCGGGGGGATGCGTTTCGTCGATGGTGATGATCACCAGGCGGGGGACGGGCAGCTCTTTGAGGTCGAGCCCAGCGCCGAGCCAGGGTTCGAGCAGTCGCGCCGTCGCCGCCTCGTCGACGATCTGGCCACTTTTGGTGCCGACGAAACCGAGTGCGATATCGCGGGCGCTGGCGAGCGCTTTGTCCATGTCGAGATTGTCGTCCGGCTTGATCTGGATGGTGATCTCACGGGAAATCTGGCTTTCCCAGCTTGCCGCCGTCGAACGCACCATGCTGACGGCGCCGAGCGTCAGACAGGCAAGGAACGCCATGATGGCGATGACGACGATCAGCGCATTGCCCTGGATGTTGGAGGACGGCACGATCGGTCCGGTTGGGCGGACGCGCATTTCCGGCCGTCTCCTCTCCGGCGGAGATGCGACGGGTCTTTCCTTGTTGTTGGCAGCCTCGGCATTCGAGGCTCTTCTGCGTGGGGTGGGCTCAGTCATAGATATCGAGATGCCCTCCCGATAGAATCATGCGCCGGGCCTCGATCTGATCCATGAGGGTGAGGTCGTGCGTGGCGATGACGACCGCCGTGCCGAGGCGGTTGAGTTCGAGGAACAGGTTGAGCAGCCGCCGCGCCATGGGCGGATCGACATTGCCGGTCGGCTCGTCGGCAAGCAGGATTTCCGGGCGATCGATCAGGGCGCGGGCAATGGCGGCGCGCTGCTTCTCGCCGCCTGACAGCACCGGCGGCAATACATTGATGCGTTCGCCGAGGCCGACCCATTTCAACAGCTCCAATACGTCGGTACGATAGGAGCTTTCCTCCTTGCCGCGCACGCGCAGGGGGAGGGCGACGTTTTCGTAGGTCGTCAGATGTTCCAGCAGCCGGAAATCCTGGAAGACGATGCCGACGCGGCGGCGCAGGAGCGGCAGTTCGTTGCGCGGGATCGAGGAAATCTCACGATCGAACATGCGGATCAGTCCGCGGGTCGGCTGCAGCGACATGAAGAGAAGCCGAAGCAACGTCGTCTTGCCGGCGCCAGAAGGTCCCGTCAGGAACTGGAACGATTTTTTCGGAATGTCGAAGGTCAGGTCGCGGAGGATTTCCGGGCCCATACCATAGCGCAAACCGACGTTCTCAAAATGAATCAACGGGCAGTCCACTCTTCCGCAGTGTTCAATCAGGCGACTTGTTAACCAAGGCCGTTAACAGCCGGTAAATTTTGCTGGAAAGGCGCCCGATTCATGGCGATCTTTGCGAAGCATTAACCATTAAAATTTACGACTGGGCAGGATTCGTTTCAATGCCCAGAATTCAGATGGGCGTGGAAACCATGTGGATCACCGGAAAGGGAGGTCGCCATGGGCACTTTTCGCCACCGCCAGCAACAGGCGGGATTGATCTATGACCTGCTGCCGCCCGAACGCGCACTGGGTTCGGGACTATCGCGCCGCTTCGGGCCGAAGGAAGATGTCGTCGACGCCGAGTTCGTGACGGTCATCCCCAGCCGCATCAGGACCGCGTCGACCAGCAACACCCGCGACAGGGCTTCCCGTCCCGGGCAATCGTCGCGGCCGGCTGCTAAGGGCACTCTCCGTCATGCATTCACGAGCCTGCGCCTTGCCGAGGGTTGGCTGCAGCAGGCGTCGCGCCGCAGTTTCGTGGCGCTCATCGTTGCTCTGGCCATCCTGGTCTTCGGACTTGCCGGTGGTTTCTCAGGGCTATCAGGCACGCCGGCACAGGCGACGTCGGAGCCGCTGCAGTTCTCGCATGTGACGCTGACGCCGCATGACGAGAACGGCATGCGGGTGGTCACCGTCAACGGCATCATCGAGAATGAGACCGGCGCCACGTTCTCGGTGCCGTCCGTCCGCGCCGATATCTTTTCCGGCGGTCAGTTGCTGACAAGCGTCGTGGTGAACCCGCCGGTCAATCGCATCGGACCGCACGAAAGCCGCGGATTTTCTACGCGATTACAGCATCCCGGTGGAAAAATGCCGGATGTTCGCCTTTCCTTTATGCCCTAGGGGGTGTGTCGGCCCCCTGGATTGTGCTAGGGCCTAGAGCTTGATCGGCGGAGAAGCGCCGCAACAGCCATGGAGCATGCCAATCAATGCCTGTCGTACGCGGGAAGAATATCGAGCCGCTTTTCACCGCCGAACAGATCGCCGAGCGCAACCACGCCATGGCGCAGGAAATCGCCAGCGGCCCGACGAAGGATCTCCTCGTCATCGCCATTCTCAAGGGCTCGTTCATTTTTGCCGCCGATCTGCTGCGTGCGCTGCATGAGACGGGGTTGGCGCCGGAAGTCGAGTTCATCACGCTCTCGAGCTACGGCGCGGGCACGGTCTCCCAGGGCGTGCGCATCGTCAAGGACATCGACAGCGATGTCAGGGATCGCGATGTGCTGCTGATCGACGACATCTTGGAATCCGGCCGCACGCTGCGATTCGCCAAGGAATTGCTCTACGAGCGCGGCGCCCGCCACGTCACGCTCGCGGTGCTACTCGACAAGAGCGTCAAGCGCCAGGAAGAGCTGGAGGCCGACTATGTCGGTTTCGAATGCCCCGACTATTTCGTCGTCGGCTACGGCATGGACGTCGCCTATGCTTTCCGCGAACTGCCCTTTGTTGGCGTGGTAACCGGGGACGCCTGAGATTTCGGAGCCAGAAATGGCTACCGGTTTTGGGACAATCCGATGCTCTCGCAATCTGTCCCAATACGCTCCAGCGATGACGACTCATTAACCACGGAGCCGCATCGCACCACCGTCGTTTACCTATCGCAAACGGAATTCTGGTGATTTCGGTCGCGGAACATGACGGACCACGGAGCATAGACCATGGCAAAAATTCTGATCACGGAAGACGAAGATTCTCTTCGCACCTTTGTCGCCCGAGCCCTGCGCTTGGACGGCCACGAGACCGAAGAGGCGGCCGATGGCGCCGAAGGTTTGGAAAAACTGAAGCAGGGCGCTTACGACCTGCTGCTCTCCGATATCCGCATGCCGGTGATGGACGGCATCGAATTGGCGCATCAGGCTGCCTCGACTTGCCCTGGCATGAAGATCCTCTTGATGACCGGCTATGCGGAACAGCGCGAACGCGCCGACGATCTCATGGAAAAGATCGTCGATGTCGTTTCCAAGCCCTTCGCTTTGCCGGATATCCGCAAGGCGGTTGCCCGCGCGCTTGCTGCCTAAGCGGCAAGATCATCGGAATAGGCTTCGCCGATAGCGGCGAAGCGGGGGTGACCCCTTATTGGCCCAAATTGAGTAGGCGTTCGAGATAACGCCGTTCTTCCGACAATGACGGATTGTTGCTCAGCCGCTCGCGGATCGCATCCAGGATTTCGCGGGCGCGCTGTGGATCGATGCGATCGGGCACCTTATTCTCATTGGCGTCGTCGCCGAAGGGGTCGCCATTGCGCAGACGGCCAAGCGGATCGCGGCCGTTCTGATTACCCTGGCCGGCCTGACCTTGCTGCTGCCCCTGGCCCTGACCCTGCTGCTGTTGCATCTGCGCCATAAGCTGATTCATCATGTCGCGTGTACCCTTGCGCAGTGCGTCGAGGGCGCGGCCCTGGCCCTGTACGGCGGCTTCGCCGTTGCCCTGGGCGAGGTCTCCGGAGGCGCCCTTCATTTCCTGTTGGGCCTTGCCGTAATTCTGGTTCGGCTTCATGCCCATGGAGCCCAGGTCCTTTTGCAGTTCGCCGAGCTGCTTGCCGAGTTCATCCTGCTGCTTGCGCAATTGCTTCAGGGCATCGCGCAGTTGATCGGCGGTCATGTTGTCCGTCTGATTGCCGTCCTGCTGCTTTTGGCCCTGTTGTTGGCCTTGCTGATTTTGGCCCTGCTGGTTCTGGCCTTGCTGCCGATCCCGTTGGCCCTGATCCTGCTGCCCTTGGTCCTGCTGCGTCGGATCATTCAGATCCGGCATAGGCTGGTTCAGCGCATCGTCGCCATCCTCGTTGGGATCGCCGCGCTGCATGCGGTCGCGCATGGCCTGGTCGAGCTTGAAGGTCTGCTCCATCAGCTTCTGCTGGTCGCGCAGGATGCGGCCGAGCTTGTCCATCTGCTGGCGCATCTTGTCGTTGGCTTCGCCCTGCTGCTGGTTCTGGCCGCGCTGCGGCCTGCCTGCCTGCAGGTTGTTCATCATCTGCTGCAGTTCGGAAAGCATCTGCTGCGCCGCTTCACGATTGCCGGAGCGGGCGAGATTTTCAATCTGGTCCATCATCCGCTGCAGATCCTGCTGGCGCAGAATGTTGGCCGACTTCTGGTTCGGCTGCGCCGGCATGTTCTTCATGCGCTCGGCGAGCTCCTTCATATAGTCGTTCATCGCCTTGCGCAGTTCGTCCGTCAGCTTCTTGATCTCGGCGTCGGAGGCATTGCGCTGCAGAGCCTCGGATAGCTTCTGCTGCGCGTCGCGAAGGGCCTTCTCCGCATCGGTCAGTTGCGCGTCTTCCATGCCGAGCGCGATCTGCCACAGGTAGTCGGCGGTATCCTTCAGCGCGATATCGCCGTGAGCGAGCTTCATGCGTGTCAGCGCCGATTTGAGCAGCAGGTAATTGCCGAGATCGGGGATCGTCTCGTTCGGGCGGATCGTCAGCGATTGATTGAGTTCAATCGCCTCGGGCATCTTGCGGGTATCCAGCGCAAAAATCTGGCGTTCCTCGGCAACGGCGGCGGCGAGTGGCTCGCTGAAATTGCGCGAGGGGAGGGTCATTTCATAGGGCGCGCTGCGGCCGGTCTGACCAGCGCCGTCACGCGCGACGAGGGTGATACGCACCTGCTTGCCGGCAAGCGGGTCCTGCGTCAGGTCGTGGTTTGCCAGCCCCTTGCCGTTGCGGCGGTCGCGGCGCGAAATCTCCAGCCTGTATTCCGGCAGGCCATAGAGGGGCGTCGCCTGGGGATCGGTCTCGACAGGCACGATTTCGGCATGGGCCTCTTCGACGCCGTAGTCATCCTTGACTTTGAAGCCGATTTCGAGCGCGCCGTTGGCGGTTGCGTGCGGAATGCCGTCGAAGGCGATTTCTGGCGGCTTGTCGGCGACGACTTTGAAAGACCAGGATTTCCCGTTGACGGTGAGCTTGCCGCCCTTTTCGAGCTTCAGCACATGGGTGCGGGCGACCATGGCGTCGGTGCCGGCCGGGGCGGCGGCGTTATTCGACACCGGTTGTACGGTCGGAGGCGTGGCGGCATTGCCGTTTGCCGGCTGCTTGCTCGCATCCGCGGCCTGCTCGGGAATCTCGGCGTCATTGTCGCTGCCGGCGGCCTGAAACAGTACCTTCTCGTCCGTTGTAGCGCCGGTGACGCGCACGGTCAGTTCGGAGAATTGCGGTACGTTGACGCTGTCACCGGTATTGGCGGCACTGCCCGTCAGGTAGACGGGCGCCTCACCGGTATAATAGGGCGGCGTCACCCAGGCATCGACGCGCAGATCCGGATTGACGGACGTCACGGCCGGAGCGGTGAAGGCATCGGTCAGCGAGCCGCCGCCGTTGGACATGGAAAAGCTGAATGCCGTCACCAGCAGCAGCGCAGGAATGGTGCGAAGTGCGAAGCGGTCGTAGCGGGCGATGTCAGGACGTGGCAGGCCGGCGTCCAGAGCGGCGATCCGCGCCGCCATGCGCACCTGATGCTCCCGCCACAGCGCCCGGGCAAAGGGCGTGTCGAAGGCTGGCTCGTCCTCCTGCACGGTGACCGGCTGATGGGCGAGGCCGTTACGCTCCTCCAGCATCCGGTCGGCTTCGGCGACCGTCGGCCAGCGCAGGCGGCGGAAGGGGAAAATGGAGACGGCGAAGGCGATGGCGAAAACGGCAAGCAGGCCGAGGCGCAGAACATCCGGGGCGATGCGGAAAATACCGAACCAGGCTGCAGACAGGAAAAGAGCCAGGATCGAAAGCGGCACCAGCAGCAGGGGCAAGATTTGTTCGGATGTCAGGACCAGCCGCGCAAAGAGACGCTTGACCGCAACCAGCCGCGCCAGCGCCGGACGGGTGGCGAGCGCGCCCTTCTTGAGGTTGCTGGGGCTGGTCATCGGTCCGGTTTTCTCCCCGATCTGACGTTGATGGCTATCTCTCTGTTGGAGACGCTGGGGCGTCGCATCGGCCCGCAATCATGGCGCCCGGCGAGACGCCTTTCACAGGAAGATAACATTCTTTGTGGCGAAGACGAGGGCAAGCGGTGGTGAAGGCCGCTTTTTCATCGGATTTCGCCGAAACGTGATCAAGCTCTTTGGTCGGGCATAGCGCGTGAATTTCATCGAAAATCGGCTCGGATTTCCGAACTCACACGTCGAACCAGGGCGGGATCGAATCGAGGCCAATCAGCTCGTCATAGGTCTTGCGCGGCCGAATGACATGGAATTTGCTGCCCTTGACCAACACTTCGGGCACCAGAAGCCGGCTGTTATAGGTGCCGGCCTGCACCGCGCCATAAGCGCCGCCGGAGCTGACGGCCAGCAGATCGCCGGGCTTCGGCATCGCCATTTCACGGTCGAGCGCCAAATAGTCGCCGGTCTCGCAGACCGGGCCGACGACGTCGGCCTTGATGCGCGGGGCATTGGCGGCGGTGATCTCGACGGCACGAATTTCGTGATAGGCCTCGTAAAGCGTCGGGCGGATCAGGTCGTTCATGGCGCCGTCAACAATGACGAAAGTCTTGTGGCCGCCATCCTTCACGTAGATCACCTCGGTCACCAGGATGCCGGCATTGCCGACGATCAGGCGGCCGGGCTCGGTGACGATCTTGCAGCTCAGGCCGCTCAACTGATTCTTGACGATGTGGGCATAGGCTTCCGGCGCCGGCGGCGGATCGTTGTCGTCGCGGTAGGGAATGCCGAGGCCGCCGCCGATATCGACATGGTGGATATCGTGGCCGTCGCCGCGCAGCGTCTCGACGAGATCGCGCAGCAGCTTGAAGGCGTCCTCGAAGGGTTGCAGCTCGGTGATCTGGCTGCCGATATGCATGTCGATGCCGGTGACCTTGATGCCCGGCAAATTGGCGGCGCGGCCGTAGACGGCGCGGGCACGCTCCCACGAGATGCCGAACTTGTTTTCCTTCTTGCCGGTCGAAATCTTCGCATGCGTGCGGGCATCGACGTCGGGATTGATGCGGAAGGAAACGGGAGCGACCTTACCGGCGCGGACGGCGCGCTGGTTCAGCACTTCCAGTTCCGGCTCGGATTCGACGTTGAAGCAGTAAATGCCGGCTTCAAGCGCCACATCCATCTCCTCAGCAGTCTTGCCGACGCCGGAGAACATGATGCGGCTTGCCGGGATGCCGGCGGCCAGAGCACGATGCAGTTCGCCGACGGACACGACGTCGACGCCGGCGCCGAGCCGGCCGAGGGTCTTCAGCACCGCCTGGTTGGAATTGGCCTTCATCGCATAGCAGACCATGGCGTCGACATCGCCGAAGGCTTCGGAGAAGACGCGGTAGTGACGCTCGAGGGTTGCCGTCGAATAGACGTAGAATGGCGTGCCGACCGCCTTGGCGATTTCCGGAACGGGAACGTCCTCGGCGTAGAGAATGCCGTCGCGATATTGAAAATGGTTCACGGTCGAGGCCTGTTTAGAGAAGCGGATCGAGGAGGAACTTCTTGTCCTCGGTGCCCGGCTGTTTCGTCGGCTTGGAGACGTCACCGCCCTTGGTTGCCGCTGCACTTGGCGGATCAAGATCGCCCTTGCGGCCACATCCGACGACGGCAAGGCCGATGACCGAAAGCACGACGGCCAGGCGGATGATATGCGGCATGTTGATCTGCATCGAAATCCTCTTGGGCGGCAAACGCGGAAGCAGTCCTTCATAGCGAAGTTTCCGGGCCTTGTGCACCCTGATTGTTGATTGTGATTTTCGGCGATTTTCTCAGTTGCGAGCACGCCAGAAGGCGATCTGCTTGCGTACCTCCGACGGCGCCGTGCCACCGTAGCTCTTGCGGCTGGCGACCGAGGCCTCGACGGTCAGAACGTCGAAGATGTTGGCCGTAATCGCCGGGTGGATCGCCTGCAGTTCTTCGAGCGATAGTTGGGCAAGATCGCAGGACTTGCTCTCGGCGAGTGCAACGGCGCGACCGGTGACGTGATGGGCGTCACGGAAAGGCAAGCCCGCTTCGCGCACCAGCCAGTCGGCAAGATCGGTGGCGGTCGAATAGCCGGAGCCGGCTGCCGCCTTCATGCGGGCGGTGTTGATTGTCATGTCGCGCACCATGCCGGTCATGGCGGCAATCGCCAGTTCCAGGCTTTCGGCGGCGTCGAACACCTGTTCCTTGTCTTCCTGCATGTCCTTGGAATAGGCGAGCGGCAGGCCCTTCATGATGGTCAGGAGCGCTACCAGCGAGCCGTTGATACGGCCGGTCTTGGCGCGCACGAGCTCGGCGGCATCCGGGTTCTTCTTCTGCGGCATGATGGAGGAGCCGGTGGAGAAGGCGTCGGAGAGGCGCACGAAGCCGAACTGCGGCGTCGACCAGATGACGATTTCCTCGGCGAGCCGCGATAGGTGCATGCCGGCGATGGCGGCGATCGACAGGAATTCGATGGCGAAATCGCGGTCGGAAACGGTGTCGATCGAATTGCGCGTCGGCTCACGGAAGCCGAGCGCCTTTGCGGTCATGTGGCGATCGATCGGGAAGCCGGTGCCGGCAAGGGCTGCCGCGCCGATCGGGGATTCGTCCATGTGCTCGATGGCGTGGCGCACGCGCGAGCGGTCGCGGCCGAACATTTCGACATAGGCCATGCAATGATGGCCGAAGGTGACGGGCTGTGCCGTCTGTAGATGGGTGAAGCCGGGCATGACACTCTCGGCATGTTCTTCGGCGCGGTCGAGGAAGGCGGCGATGAGATCAGTCAGCGCCTGTTCGCATTTCTGCAGCTCTTCCTTGACCCAGAGGCGGAAATCGAGCGCCACTTGGTCGTTCCGCGAACGGGCGGTGTGCAGCCTTCCGGCGGCCGGGCCGATCAGCGTCGCGAGCCGTGCTTCGACATTCATGTGGATGTCTTCGAGGCGGCGGGAAAATTCGAAATTGCCGCTCTCGATCTCTGACAGGATCGTGTTCAGGCCGTGAACGATCTTGTCTTTATCCTCGGTGGAAATGATGCCTTGATGAGCGAGCATGCCGGCATGGGCGATGGAGCCGCGGATATCCTGTGCAAACAGCTTCTTGTCGAAACCGATCGATGCATTTATCTCCTCCATGATCGCCGCGGGGCCGGAGGCGAAACGTCCGCCCCACATCTGGTTGGAGGATTTGGTGTCCGTGCCGTCAGCCATGAGATGCCTACCTGGAGAATGTAATGACAGCAAAGAAGCCGTTCGGTCTGCCGTCTATGAAACTCGTTCTGCTTGCCGCCGTCGCTGGGGTTATTGCGGGCGCGGCAGCGGTATACGTGAAGGAGGCGGGGTATGGCAATGGCGTTGGTGAAACGGCCTCATCCGGGCAATGCGATACGGCAAAGGATCGCGCCGCAGCTTTGACGCCCTTTACCAAGGGTCAGGTCGCTGCCATGGCTGCGCCGCAGACGCCGATCTCGCTGCAGAATGTTGCCTTCAAGGGGCCGGACGGCCAGCCGCTGTCGGTCGGCAGTTTCTCCGGCAAGACCTTGCTTCTCAATGTCTGGGCGACATGGTGCGTGCCGTGCCGCGAAGAAATGCCGGCGCTGAACGCGTTGCAGAAAAGCTTGGGCAATGACAAGTTCGAGGTCGTCGCCGTCAATATCGATACGGGCGACGACGAAAAGCCGAAGACGTTCCGCACGGATTACGGCATCGACAAGCTCGGCTATTATCGTGACAGCACCATGGGCGTCTTCAATGCGCTGAAGAAGCAGGGCCTTGCTTTCGGCCTGCCGGTGACGCTGCTGATCGACGGCAAGGGCTGCCTCGTCTCGGCCATGAACGGGCCGGCGGCATGGGACAGCGAGGACGCAAAGAGCCTGGTGAAGGCTGCGATAGCGCTGTGAGGCCGTTTGCGCGCATCGTGAGACACGAGATTTGGATCTGATCGAATACGGGGTCATCCTCGGGTAAGGCCCGGATGAGAGACTAGGGCAATCGCCCAACCCGTTCTCTGTTTGAAAATCGATCCAGATGAATCAGTCTCCGGCCCATACTCTGCCCGATGCATCAGCGCTTCCCTCCATCCTGATCCAGGCTGCGACCTTGATGGGTGCTGGCAGCTACGAGGATGCTATCAATCTGTTTCTATCGGCTGGCGAGCTTGTCAGCCGTGAACCGATCGCGTCCAATACGCTGGGTTTCTTGCTGCTGAACGTCGACAGGCCGCAGGATGCCATCGTTTGGTTCGAAACAGCGCTCCGCCTCAAACCCGATTACATACATGCGATGTCAGGTCTTGGCATGGCATGTCAAAACACCGGCGATCTTGCGCGGGCGCTGCAGTGCTATGAGAGAGTGGTTGCCGCGCAGCCGGATGACGCGGCATCCTGGTACAACCATGGTGTCGTGCTTGAGGAGGTGGGGCGCTCGGTCGAAGCGCTTTCGAGTCTCGAGCGGGCAATCGCTCTCAAGAGCGATTACAGCCTGGCTTTTTCCAAGCGCAGCCAGGTCGTAGAGTCGCTGCGCAATGTGCCGGAAGCCATACAAGAAGCCTTGCGCAACTGCCATCAGTCGCCCGAAGACCCAACATCGTGGTCGCGGCTTGGCGATATTCTCCAGAAATCCGGCGATTTCGACAGGGCGATAGCAGCCTATGACAAAGGATTGTCGCGCTTTCCCGAGGATTTTCGCTGCCTCTGCAACAAGGCGCAGGCGCTGGAGGCGACCGGTCGCTGGCGCGAGGGCCTAGCTACGGCGCAACGGGCGCTGCGTGTCGAGCCGACCGATCGCGAAGCATTGATGCTTTGCGGAAAGTTTGAGCTCAAGCTTGGAAATCCGGCGGCGGCGCATGTTTGTTTTCTGGCGGTCGCCGAGATGGGCGTCGTCCGCAACTATCCGGCGGCGAAAAGGCCAGCAAAGTTTCGAGTGCTGCTGCTCTTCTCACCCGAAGCTGGCAACACGCCCTATGAGGATCTGATCAGAGACAGTTACTTCGACACGGAGGTGATCTTTATCTTGCGTGGTTATCGCAATGACCCGCAAGTCCGCAGCGATCGGGTTGATGTCATCGTCAATCTCGTTTCGGACACTGATTTTGGGCTCGATGTGATGGCGTCTGCCATCGATGTTGCCGATTCCCTGGAAAGGCCGGTCGTCAATCACCCGCGGCTGATGTTGGCGACGGATCGCGAATCCATCTCGCGACGCCTGAGCAGCGTTGCGAACGCGGTCATGCCGACGACCATTCGTATCGAGGCCAAAGATCTGTGCCGGCGGGTGCGTGACGGCGACACCGGCGCCTTTCCGGTGATCGTGCGTCATACCGGCAAGCATGGCGGCGATATGATGGAACTGGTGGCGGATGCCGGCGCCCTGCTGAGCTTTGCCGAGGACGCCGGAGAGCAGACCCTCTATCTGACGGATTTCGTCAACTACAGTTCACCCGACAGGCTTTTCCGCAAGTACCGCTTCGTCTTCGTCGGAGATGAGATACTTCCCTATCACCTGGCCATCGGTGATGGCTGGAAGGTGCATCATGTCACGACGCGCATGTCCGACGTCGAGTGGATGCGCAAAGAGGAAGAGGCCTTTCTGAACGATCCCGGCAGCGTCTTCGGGCTAGAAGGCATGGCGGCCCTCGATGCCATCCGCCGTCAGATCGGTCTCGATTATTTTGGTATCGATTGTTCGCTCGATTCCCAGGGCAGGGTGGTGATTTTCGAGGTCAACGCCTCGATGCTGATCCACATTCACAATGAGCGCTTTGAGTATAAGACGCCGCATGTGAATAGAATCAAACGATCGTTTGAGCTGCTTCTGGAGCGGCGCGCCAACGAGTACCGCGCATCGGTTTTGGCTTCCCGGTAACGTCCCCTCACCACGCGCTTTCGCGCGACCTTTGCCGGGGTTGAGCCACAGGTCTCAACCCGTCCTTCAGACCCCCATTGGGGGCGAGGTATTCTACCGTGTCGGAACCGGCACTTCGCCGCGATAGTCGTAGAAGCCACGGCCGGATTTGCGTCCGAGCCAGCCGGCTTCGACATATTTCACCAGCAGCGGGCAGGGGCGATACTTGGAGTCGGCGAGCCCGTCATGCAGCACCTGCATGATCGACAGGCAGGTGTCGAGGCCAATGAAATCGGCGAGCTGCAGCGGGCCCATCGGGTGGTTGGCGCCGAGCCGCATGGCGGTGTCGATGGCATCGACGGTGCCGACGCCTTCATAAAGCGTATAGATCGCCTCGTTGATCATCGGCAGCAGGATGCGGTTGACGATGAAGGCCGGGAAGTCTTCGGCCACGGTGATCGTCTTTTCCAGCGAGGTGACGTAGTCTTTGGCGGCGGAGAAGGTCGATTCCTCGGTGGCGATGCCGCGCACTAGCTCGACCAGCTTCATCACCGGCACCGGGTTCATGAAATGGATGCCCATGAAGCGTTCCGGCCGGTCGGTCGCGGATGCGAGCCGCGTGATCGACAGCGATGAGGTGTTGGTGGCGAGGATCGCCTCGGGCTTCAGGATCGGACAGACCTGAGCGTAGATCTTGCGCTTGACGCTTTCGTCCTCAGTCGCGGCCTCGATTGCGAGATCGACGTGGGCAAGGTCGTTGAGATCGGAGGAGCCGGTGATGTGCGACAACGCCGCCTTGCGGTCCTCGTCGCTCATCTTGCCGGAAGCGACGTGCCGGGCAAGGTTGCCGTTGATGGTGGCAAGGCCGCTTTCGATGCGATCCTGCGACAGATCGTAGATGTGAACCTTGTAGCCGGCCAAGGCGGACACGTGGGCAATACCGCAGCCCATCTGGCCCGCGCCGATAATACCAATCGTCTTCAGCGAACTCATTGCCAACTCCCCGGCGGCGCGTTCTTGAAGGCGCGCCATGCTTTGCATCATAAATTTGCCGGACTATTTCTAGCCCGGCAAGATTGATAGCTCTATAAAGGACAATTTTCCAGTCTTTCGCAACTGCGAAAGAGAGTGATCGGTGCGATCACAGCGCCTTTTCGAGTTCGGGCAGCGCCTCGAACAAGTCCGCGACGAGGCCATAGTCGGCGATCTGGAAGATCGGGGCCTCTTCGTCCTTGTTGATGGCGACGATGACCTTGCTGTCCTTCATGCCGGCGAGATGCTGGATGGCGCCGGATATGCCGCAGGCGATATAGAGCTGCGGCGCCACCACCTTGCCGGTCTGGCCGACCTGCCAGTCGTTCGGCGCATAACCGGCATCGACGGCAGCACGGCTTGCGCCGACGGCAGCACCGAGCTTGTCGGCAACCGGCAGGATGACTTCCTTGAACTTTTCCGCCGAACCGAGGGCGCGACCACCGGAGATGATGATCTTTGCAGACGTCAGTTCCGGACGATCCGAGGTCGACAGTGCGTCGGCAACGAAGGTCGACAGACCGGGATTGGCGACCGCCGCGATCGCCTCGACGGTGGCCGAACCACCCTCTGTGGCGGAAGCAAACGAGGCGGTGCGCACGGTGATCACTCGTCTGGCATCGCTTGCCTGCACCGTCTGGATGGCATTGCCGGCATAGATTGGCCGCTTGAAGGTGTCGGACGACACGACTTCGATGATTTCCGAAACCTGGGCGACGTCAAGCAGGGCTGCAACCCGCGGCATGACGTTCTTGCCGACCGAGGTGGCGGCCGTCAGGATGGTGTCGTAGCCTGCCGCCAGCGACACGATGAGATCGGCAAGCGGCTCGGCAAGATTGTTGGCAAGCTCGTCGCTTTCCGCCAGCAGCACCTTGGAGACGCCGGCAAGTTTGGCCGCCTGCTCGGCCGCCGCCTTGGCGGCCTTGCCAGCGACGAGAATATGCACATCGCCGCCGATCTGGCTTGCTGCCGTCAGCGCCTTGGCGGTCTGGTCGGAAAGGCTTTGATTGTCGTGGTCAGCCAGAAGAAGAATGGCCATGGTGAAGTTCTCCCTTTCCTATCCTCAGAGCACGCCGGCTTCGGTCTTCAGCTTCTCGACCAGCTCGGCCACCGACTTGACCTTGACGCCGGCCTTGCGGCCGGACGGCTCCTCGGTCTTCAGCACCTTCAGCCGCGGCTCAGTCGAGACCCCGAAGTCGGCGGGTGCCTTCTTGTCGAGTGGCTTCTTCTTCGCCTTCATGATGTTCGGCAGCGAGGCATAACGCGGCTCGTTGAGGCGAAGGTCTGATGTGACCACGGCTGGAAGCTTGACCTCGATCGTCTGCAGGCCGCCGTCAACCTCGCGGGTCACCTGAGCCTTGCCGTCACCGATCTCGATCTTCGAGGCGAAGGTTGCCTGTGCCGTGCCGAGCAATGCCGCCAGCATCTGGCCGGTCTGGTTGCTGTCATCATCGATCGCCTGCTTGCCGACGATGATCAGGCCCGGCTGTTCGGCATCGGCGACGCCCTTGAGGATCTTCGCCACCGCCAGCGGCTCGACGGCGTCGTCGGTCTCGACCAGGATGGCGCGATCCGCCCCCATGGCAAGCGCGGTGCGCAGCGTCTCCTCGGCCTTCGCAGGCCCGATCGACACCACCACCACTTCCTCGGCCTTGCCGGCCTCCTTCAGGCGCAGCGCCTCCTCGACCGAAATCTCGTCGAACGGGTTCATCGACATCTTCACATTCGCAAGCTCAACGCCCGATCCATCCGGCTTCACCCGGATCTTGACGTTGTAATCCACAACCCGCTTAACAGGGACGAGAATCTTCATGGCGGACCCCTTTTCATTTGTTCCGAAGATTGTTGTGTTCCGAAGATTGTTGCGCATTCAGTGCGGCCGTTCGGCAAGCAACGCCCAGAAGGCGAAGAGCGGCGTATCGACCGACCTCATGGCATGTTTGATTTGCGGGACATTGTAGAACGACCCGCCGATACCGGGCGAAAACCAGTCCCCGTTCCCCTGCCGGAACTCGCCCTCGGACAGGACGAGATAGACTTCCTCCGGCGCGTGATCATGATCCGGATAGCATACATGCGGCGCCATCAAGGTGACGCCAAGCCAGAGATCGTCACGCTCTTCAAGCCCGCCGGGGCCGATGATCATCGCATTCGCATGGCCATCTGCAAAGTTCTCGCTGGCCGTATCAACACGCGTTGTCTTTCGACGCCATTCCAGCTTGCGTTCGACGCCTTCGAAGCGGTCGATCAATTGCCGCAGGGCAGGATCCGACGTCTGGATGGAAAGCGCTGCGGGCAAAAGCTCGCAGACAGGCAGGCGGCTGCCGGGGCCTTCGCGTTCCTGCCCAGGGCGTTGCAACGCCGCAAAGATCTGCGGGATCGAGCGGCGAGCCTCCGGCTCCCTAGCGAACTTGTCGAAGGCGACGAAAGCGGCATCGACAAATCGCTGGAGATCTTCACTTCTTTCAACCATTCCGTCTCCTCCCAGACAGACCCGCGGCCGGCCTCTCGATCTCAGATGTCCTTCGCAATCCTCAGACCGTCGTAGATTGCCGCGTGCGTGTTACGCGCAGCCACGGCATCGCCGATGCGGAACAGTTGGAACTTGCCCTCGGGATTGCGATTGACCGACTGAGGCTTTCCGGCCAGGAGCTCGTCGTGCGAAATCTCACCGAGATTGCTCGAAAGCGGCTTCAACTCAAAATACAGCTCGTCGAGCGGGATAGTGCCGTGGTTCACGACAATCTGGTCGACGAGGCGCTGCTTGGAGACGCCGCCATAGTCGCTTCCGACATGGGCGACGATCTGATTGCCGTTCTTCTCAGCCGATTCCAGTCGGAACGTGACCGTGAAGGTGACATCGAGCTTCTGCAGCGAGCGCATATAGGGGACGAGGTTCATCGCCATGACTTCCGGCGCGAACGAGCGGTCGGGCGTCATGATCTCGACCTTCGCTCCGGCCTTTGCCAGGAATTCGGCAGCCTGCAAGCCGGCATGATCGCCGGCGTCATCGAAGATCAGAACGTTCGTGCCGGGCTTCACGTCGCCGGAGATGATGTCCCACGAGGATACGACGAGTTCGTTGCCCTTCGACAGAACATCCGTATGCGGCAGGCCACCGGTCGCAATGATGACGACATCCGGATTTTCCGCGGTCACCGTTTCCGTTTCCGCCCAGGTGTTGAAGTGGAACCTGACGCCGTACTTCTCGCATTGGCTCATGCGCCAGTCGATGATGCTGATCATTTCCCGGCGGCGTTCGCTTTGCGCGGTCAGTCGAATCTGCCCCCCAGCATTAGGCGCTGCTTCGAAGACGACGACGTCGTGGCCGCGTTCCCCAGCCACGCGGGCGGCTTCGAGACCGGCAGGACCGGCACCGACGACGACAACTTTCTTACGAACCTCAGCCTTTGCGACGATATGCGGCATCGTCTGCTCGCGGCCGGTTGCAGCGTTGTGGATACAGAAGGCCATGCCGCCCTGATAGATGCGGTCGAGACAGTAGTTCGCGCCGACGCAGGGACGGATGTCCTCCTCACGCTTTTCAATGATCTTCCTGACAATATGCGGGTCGGTCATATGCGCGCGGGTCATGCCGACCATATCGACCTTTCCTGCCGCGATGGCATGGCGAGCCGTCGCGACGTCCGGAATCTTCGCCGCGTGGAAGGTCGGGAAGTTTGTCGCGGCGCGAATCTCGCCGGCGAAATCGAGGTGTGGCGAATTAGCCATGCCCTGGATCGGGATGACATCGGTCAAGCCGGGATCCGTATCGATGTGTCCGCGGATGATGTTCAGATAATCGATGAGGCCGCTTTCCTTCAGCCGCTTCGAAATTTCGATACCGTCGGCCTTGCTGGTGCCGCCGGGAAGACATTCGTCGGCGGTGTAGCGCACACCCAAAATGAAGTCGTCGCCCACCCGTTCACGCATCGCCTTGAAAACATCGAAACAGAAGCGCATGCGGTTTTCGAGCGAGCCGCCGTAGGGGGCCTCGAGTTCATTGGTGAGCGGCGAAGCGAACTGGTCGATGAGATGGCCGTAGGCCTCCAGCTCGACGCCATCCATGCCGCCCGCCTTCATTCGTTCGGCAGCGTCCGCGAAGTCCTTGATGATGCGCTCGATATCCCAATCTTCAATTTTTTTCGGGAATGCGCGATGCGACGCCTCGCGGTGATGTGACGGAGCGACGACCGGCAGCCAATCGCCCTTATCCCAGCGTGTGCGACGTCCAAGATGGGTCAACTGAATCATGATCGCAGCGCCCTGCTCATGAACGGCGTCCGTCATTTCCCGGACCCAGGGAACGATCTCGTCCTTATAGGCGAGCAGATTGTTGAAAACCGGCGGGCTGTCCCTTGAGACTGCAGCGGATCCGGCCGTCATCGTGAGGGCGACCCCGCCCTTTGCTCTTTCCACCGTGTAGGCGCGGTACCGTTCTTTCGGCATACCGTCTTCAGGATATGCGGGCTCGTGAGATGTCACGATGATGCGGTTGCGCAGTGTGAGGTGCTTTAGCTGATAGGGCTGAAGAAGAGGGTCGTTCGACATGTGCCGGGCTCCAGATTGCGTACGTCGACCGGGGACGCTAAGCATCATGTACACATGTGTCAATAAATAAAACACTAAAGTCATTAGCATTGACACATGTGTACATTTTTCTTGTGCGACATTTAACAATTTGCTAGAAGATGTCTCATGGAGCAAACTTTAAACGACAGTGGCTGGAGGGGATCACAGGAGGCGTGGCTCGAAGCCGCGTATGACTCGTTGCTCTCGTCTGGCGTCGACTCGGTCAAGATTCTTCCGTTGGCGAAGAGGCTGAACCTCTCGCGAACAAGCTTCTACTGGTTCTTCCAGGACCGCGAACAATTGTTGGCGTCGCTGATAGCGCGTTGGCGCGACAAGAATACCGGAGGCATCGTTCAGCAGTCCGAAGCCTATGCGGAGTCCTTGGCTGAAGCGATGCTTAACGTGTTCGATTGCTGGCTCAACGATAAGCTCTTCGATAGCAAATTCGAATTCGCCGTTCGAAGCTGGGCCCTTCAGTCGGAGGACATTCTCGCTGAAGTTCACAAGGCCGACAGGACGCGCATGGAGGCACTCAGCCGCATGTTCATGCGTTTCGGCCTTTCAGAGATTACGGCCGATGTCCGCGCTCGCACCACCTATCTCGTGCAGATCGGATACATCTCCATGCAATCTAACGAAGATATTGCTCTCCGCATGAAGAGAATCCCGGAATACATCGCGATCTACACGGGCGAAGTCCCGCAGCAGCGGGAGCTTGATCGCTTCTATGCAAGACATGGATACAAGCCCGATTAGGAGGAGGCAGACAATGAGCGGCTCGTTGAGAATTGGCATAATTGGCGGGGCCGGCTGGCTCGGCAGTGCCATTGCCGCTTCTGTTCTCAAGGCCGGCATCGTCAGCCCCGCAGACCTCTCGCTGTCTTATCGCCGGGGCAAGCCGGCACGTTTTCCCGGTTCATTCTGGACAGTGGACAACCAGGAGCTCGCAGATCGATCTGATGTGATCATTCTTTCCGTACGCCCGGAAGACTGGCCCGCAATTTCGGTCGACGCGGGCGGCAAACTGGTGATTTCCGTGATGGCGGGCATCCGTATCGCAGCCATCTGCACACATCACAGGACCGAGCGCGCTGTCCGGACGCTTCCGAACGCGGCAGCCGAAGTTTCGAAATCCTACACGCCATGGATCGCGTCGAGCGCCGTCGACGAAGATGATCGTGCGATCGTCCGTGCCATCTTTGACGCTTGCGGCGTTCAGGACGAGGTGGCCAGCGAGCGCGACATCGACTATCTGACCGGCCTGACCGGTTCCGGGCCTGCTTTTCCTGCATTGTTGGCCGCAGCGATGATGGACGACGCGGTGGGCCATGGTCTTGCCGCCGACGTGGCTCGGCGAGCCGTCCTTACCCTGCTGACAGGAACGGGTTGCCTGCTCGAACAACGCGAAGACTGTCCGAACGACATCGTCCGCACCTTTCTCGACTATCGCGGCACGACCGCGGCGGCGATCGAAGAGATGCGCGCTGCCGGCTTCAATACCGCGGTTTCGAAAGGTTTGACCGCCGCGTTTATCAAATCGGTAAGTATGGGAGACGCATCCTGACAACCGTGGGAGCGGGTTTACGCGGCGCCCCGCTCGCAAAAACATGCCGCAACGCAGAGGGAACGATAATGAAAAAACTTTTGGCTTCAACTTGCATGATGTTCGGCCTGCTGGGAGGCGCGTCGTATGCGAGCGCCGCCGAGTGTGGCAGCCTCACCATCGCCAGCATGAATTGGCAGAGCGCGGAGGTTCTATCGAACCTCGACAAGATCATTCTCAACGAAGGATATGGTTGCAGCGCCGAAATCACCGTCGGTGACACGGTCCCGACGATCACCTCCATGGCCGAAAAGGGCCAGCCGGATATCGCGCCGGAAGCTTGGATCGATCTTCTGCCCCAAGTCGTCAAGAAGGGAACTGACGAAGGGCGTATCGTTCAAGTTGGTTCGCCGCTCCCCGATGGCGGTGTACAGGGCTGGTGGATCCCGAAATACATCGTCGACGCTCATCCGGACATCAAGACGATCCCGGACGTCTTGAAGCATCCCGAACTCTTCCCCGATCCGGAAGACGCCAAGAAGGGCGCCATTTTCAACGGTCCGCAAGGCTGGGGCGGCACGGTCGTCACCTCGCAATATTATAAGGCCTTTGACGCTCAGAAGGCTGGATTCACGCTGGTCGACACCGGCTCGGCTGCCGGCCTCGATGGCTCGATCGCCAAGGCCTACGAGCGTAAGGAAGGCTGGGTCGGCTACTATTGGGCTCCGACCGCCTTGCTCGGCAAATACGCGATGGTAAAGCTCGATGCGGGCGTGCCGAACGATCCTGCGGAATGGAAGCGCTGCAACACCGTTGCGGATTGCCCCGATCCCAAGCCGAATGCATGGCCCACGGACCATGTCGTCACGCTTGTTGCAAAGCCCTTCTCCGAGAAGGCTGGTCCGGATGTCATGAACTACCTTTCGAAGCGCTCCTGGAGCAATGACACCGTCAACAAGCTGATGGCCTGGATGACCGACAATCAGGCGAGCGGCGAAGACGGCGCAAAGCACTTCCTCAAGGAAAACAAGGACACTTGGACGAAGTGGGTTTCGCCGGAAGCGGCGAAGAAAATCGAAGCTTCGCTTTAATCGAAAAATCATGCGGTGCGCGGATAGCGCACCGCTTCTCACTGGGCAATGAAACAAAAAGACTCACCGCGCCTGCCTTTGAGAAAAGGGGAACAAGATGGAATGGTTTTACAAATTCCCACACATGGACGACGACGCTCTTCGCACGCTGAAAAAAGCGATCGATGATGGCTTTCGCAGCTTCACCCGTGGCTATGGTGACGCGATCGAAAGCTTTTTTTCTCCGCTGCAGCACTTTTTGATCGCCGCCGATCGTTTCATGACGCAAACGCCATGGCCGATCATCATCGCAATCATCCTGGCGCTTGCCTGGTTTGCGAGCCGAAGCTTGCGGGTGGTTTTGGGCTGTCTCGTGACACTCCTGCTGATCGGCTATTTCGACATGTGGGATGATACCATGCACACGATATCCATGATTTTCGTCTGCACGGTGCTTTCCATTGCCATCGGTATCCCCATCGGCATCTTGATGGCGCGCTCGGATCGCGTGCAGAAGGTGGTCAACCCCATCCTCGACGTCATGCAGACGATGCCGAGTTTCGTCTATCTCATCCCGGTCGTCATGCTGCTCGGGATCGGCAAGGTGCCGGGGCTTATCGCCGTCGTCATCTACGCCATTCCCCCGATGATCCGGCTCACCAATCTCGGAATCCGACTGGTGGACAGGGACGTGCTGGAGGCTGCGGATGCGTTCGGGACCTCGAACTCCCAGAAATTGTTCAAGGTGCAGTTGCCACTTGCTCTGCCCACGATCATGGCCGGTATCAACCAGACGATCATGATGGCTCTCGCCATGGTCGTGGTTGCCTCGATGATCGGCGTTCAGGGACTTGGCCAGCCGGTTCTGAAGGCTATTGCCAACCAGTACTTCACGCTGGGTATTTTCAACGGCCTTGCCATTGTCGGCATCGCCATCATCTTCGATCGAGTCAGTCAGTCCTACGGCAAGCGGCTCCAGAAGCATCGGGAGACCATTCATGGCTGACCATCATTTCGGCGGCATCGCCATCCGGCATCTCTACAAGATCTTTGGTCCGAACCCCAAAGCATATATCGATGCCGTCCAAAAGGGACTGAGCAAGACTGAGCTCAACGAGAAGCATGGCCACGTTCTCGGATTGCGCGATATCAACATCGAGATCCCATCAGGCTTCATTCAGGTCATCATGGGCCTTTCCGGCTCGGGAAAATCGACCTTGATCCGGCACATCAACCGGCTGATCGACCCGACCGCCGGCGAAGTGCTGGTCGACGGTGTCGACGTCGTGAAGATGAGCGAGAGCGAGCTGCGTGAGTTCCGCAGACATCAGACCGCGATGGTGTTCCAGAAGTTCGCGCTTCTGCCCCACCGCAACGTGCTCGACAACGCCATGTTCGGGCTCGAAGTGCAGGGTATGGATCGATCAAAACGTGTCGACACTGCCATGAGATGGTTGGAACGTGTTGGTCTCAAGGGTTTTGAGCAGAAATATCCAAATCAGTTGTCGGGCGGCATGCAGCAGCGCGTGGGCCTTGCGCGTGCGCTTTCCAATGACGCACCCGTTCTTCTGATGGACGAAGCCTATTCCGCGCTCGATCCCCTGATCCGCATGGACATGCAGACCGTCCTCCTTGACCTCCAAAAGGAGATTAAGAAGACGATCGTCTTCATCACCCACGATCTCGACGAGGCGCTTCGCCTCGGCGATCAGATCGCCATTTTGCGGGACGGACAAATCATACAGCAAGGCACGAGCCAGGACATCGTGCTGCGGCCGGCCGACGACTATGTCGCGAATTTCGTCAAAGAGGTGAACAGAGGCCGCGTGGTTCATGTCGAGGCAGTGATGAGCCCCGCTCAATCCGGCGCGCAGCATCCCGGCAAAACGATTTCGGCTCGCACGACCATTGAAGACGCCGTGCGAACCCTTGTGTCCGGCCCGGACGAGGATATCGTCGTCGTCGGAGACGAGGGCGAGACAGTCGGAACCGTGAACCTCAGGCAGCTCACCCGCGCATTGGTCAGCTCGCATGACATGTCCGCCGGCAGTCCGTCGCTTGCGACCGCTTCATGAGTGCTATGATAAGCCCGCTCTTGGAGCATCCGCTCCGCGAGGAGCTTCATAACGAACTCCACGCTCGGCCCTCGCTATATTTCGAGGGCGACGTCGATGTCTGGCACGTTGCTGTCATCGGGGAAGATGGCCCTCCTGCCGTTTCGGATGATCTAATGCGGCTGGAGGAGGTGCTGACGACGCAACAGGGCAAGCATGGCATCGGCCGGTTCGGCGGCGGGCGCCTGAAGTGGGAGCCGCATACCGAGTTCCTCACGCTGACATTCGTCGTCCCGATCGTGAAGGCGCAGGACGATGGCCCGCCCGCGCCTTTCCAAGAGCTTTGCGACGCCGTCAAAGGAAAAATCATCGCTGCGGTGCGCGTCACCGTCCGAGAGGAAAAAGGCGGTGTGCGACTAGAGAGACCGCAAGCAGACTTCGTGGCCTCTCAGGTTGGCGGCGGCGACGCAGAAGCGCTTTCCACCTTCCGGATAGGCGGGAACGGCTTCGTCGAAATCCTGCTCTTCAACAGGAACCTCAATGCATATCGCGCCGGGCGGATGGTGCGTCGTCTGCTTGAGATCGAAACATACAGGATGATGGCGCTGCTTGCGACGCCGGTGGCCCGAGAAACCGTCACAAAGCTCGCCGAGTTCGACCAGCGCCTCGATCGCCTCATCCGACACATGCAGAGCGCGGAAAAAGTCGAAAAAGCTCTTCTGTCCGAGGTCACCAAACTATCCTCGGATCTCCTGAATTTTTCGGCGACCGCGAGACACCGGTTCGGTGCGACGAGAGCCTATGCCGAGATCGTCGCAAGCCGGCTGAAGGAGCTGCGTGAGGAGCGGGTCGAGCAGCGCCAGCGACTTGGAACATTCATCGATCGTCGCTTCCAACCGGCAATACGCTCCTTTCAAGCGGCTGAAAGGCGCCTCGATGAACTTGCCGAGCGTGTGAGTTTGGCCGGCGATTTGCTGAGAACCACCGTGCAGGTGCAGCTCGAAGATCAGAACGCGTCATTGTTGGAGTCCCTTGACGAACGAACCCGGATTCAGACGCACATCCAGCAGGCGGTCGAAGGCTTCTCGGTCATCGCGATCACCTACTATTCCGTAGCTCTGTTCAAGATGGTCTCCGAAAGCGTCGCAGAGTTCGGCCTCGATCCCCACGTTGCGAAACTTTCCGTTTTGGCGGCCATCCCTCTGGTGTTCTTCGCCGTCTGGAAGACTGTGCATCACGTTCGAAAGAGCATTTCGGGAGCTTCCGATGGGTCCAAACGAAAGCACTAAAGCCATGGGACGGCGGGCGAAGGCATCGCAACTTTGCCATTTCATCGTTCATTCCTAGGGAGCGCCCCTTGTCAAAGCCTTTCCCTCATTTGTTTTCGACGATCCAGCTTGCCGGTCACCGTTTGCGCAACAGGATCGTCTTTGGGGCGCACACCGCCAACATGTCTGAAGGCGGCCTTCCGGGCGAGCGGCATATAGCCTACTACGCCGAGCGCGCCATCGGCGGAGCTGCGATGATCGTCGTCGAACCCATGCCGGTGCACCCGGCCGCGGTGCTCACGCGCGGCAACTTTCGGCCAAGCGACGACAGCGTCATTCCTCACTTCAAGCGGGTTGCCGAAGCAATCAAAGGTCACGGCGCCGTCGCCGTTCAGCAGCTCTATCACATCGGAGCGCATGGCGATTCCGACAACTCCTATCATCCGCATTGGTCGCCCTCGGGCCTGCCCAGCTACCATGACAGCGATGGCTCTCATGCCATGAGCGAAGCCGAAATTTGGGAAACGATCGACGGTTTTGTTCAGGCGGCCCGCCGCTGCAAGGAAGCCGGCTTCGACGGCGTCGAAGTATGGGCCGCCTATCTTTGCCTTGTGGATCAATTCTGGACGCCCTGGTCCAATAGCCGCGTGGACGACTGGGGCGGGTCGATTGAAAATCGCACGAGATTTTCCCGCGAAATCATGACACGCATCCGCGCGCTGTGCGGCCCCGACTTCATCATCGGTCTCGCCATCAGCGACGAGCCCGACCATAGCGTTGCGCTGACAAGAGACGAGCTTGCTGAAATCGTCGCCCTTCACGACGATCTCGGTCTGATCGACTATGTGACGTGCGGATCCGGCGGCTATCTCGATTTCCATAAATTGATGCCGACATTCCTCTATCCCGAAAAGCTGGGCGTGGATCTCGCCGCCACGATCAAGCGCGCAGTCAAAAACGCTGTCGTGATCGCGGAAAGCCATATCCGAACGCCGGAGAACGCGGAGACAGTGCTCGGAGACGGTGCTGCCGATCTCGTTTCGATCGTGCGGGGACAGATAGCCGATCCACATCTGGCGACGAAAGCAAATGAAGGACGAGCCGGGGACATCAGAGGCTGCATCTCCTGCAACCAGATGTGCTGGGGCCGGCGGTCGCGCGACTATTGGATAAGCTGTCTTATCAATCCGTCCGCTGGCCGGGAGTTCGAATGGGGCGGCGATCGCTTCACGCGAGCAGCCAATCGGAAGAAGGTGTTGGTGGTTGGCGGCGGCCCTGCCGGACTTGAGGCCGCCAGGGTGGCGGCCGAACGCGGCCACAGCGTCGTTCTTGCCGAAGCTGCAAGCCGATTGGGCGGCAATTTCCTCCTCGCCGGGATGCAGCCGAGACGAGCGCAGATCCTCGACCTCATCGGATGGTACGAACGGCAGTTGGCGAGCCTTGGAGTGGATGTTCGACTCAACTCCTATGTCGATTCCTCCGACATCCCGCAGTTCGACGTCGATGTCGTGATTCTCGCTACCGGTTCCTATGCGCCCGAAACCGGATTTCAGAAGGCGCTGCCGGCCGTGGCTGTTCTACCAGGTCTGGAAAGAGGCAATGTTTTCTCGATCGAAGCGGTGATGGCCCGCCAGGTGCGACCCGGCAAGCGCGTGCTGCTGTTCGACGAAGGGGGTGGCTGGCGGGGTGGTGGAACTGCGTGGAAGCTTGCCGAAGAGGGCCATCAGGTTACCATGCTCTCGCCTGATCCTTTGATCGGAAAGGAACTGCAGCGCACGACTGCCGACGTTCCGCTTCGGCATATCCTGGCCAAGTTGGGGGTTAATTGGCTGCTGGAAGTCAGCATTCTCGAATGGCATGGCAATGGTGCCACCTTGCTCGATCACAATACCGGCGAGCGGCGATTCGTGGAGGGCGACTGTCTCGTGCTCGCGACGACCAACATGTCCATGACAGTGCTTGCGGAGGAACTGCGCTCATCGGAGCACCGGGTCATTTCGATCGGGGACTGCGCCGCCCCGCGCCAGGCTCCCTATGCTTTCTATGAAGGCAGAAAGGCAGCATTGGAGCTGTGATGGCTGAACGCTCGCGCTATTCACAATTTTGCGCGCCCCGCCCCTAGTCAGCAGCCTCCGCCTTGAGCCAGTCGATGAATTGCAAGGCCTTTGCGTTGTTCGCGCTTCTTGGCGGCACGATTAGAAAATATCCATCCCTTGGGACGACGGACTGCTCCGTCAGCCGGATCAAAGACTTGGTATCCAGGAGATTTTGCACGAGCCGCTTCCATCCCAGAGCAATTCCCTGGCCGCTGAGCGCTGCATACACGGCTTCGGTATAGAAGCTCGTGCGGAGGCCCGAAGGGGCCTTCGCCAGCTTGATCGAGAAGGCCGCGAGCCATTCTTCCCAGCCGATCCAGCTTGGATTCTTGCTGTCGTAGCTGATGAGCGACTGCCGTGCGATGTCCTCCAGAGCCGGAGCGCTGCCCAGTTTCGCGGCGTACTCCGGACTGCAGACCGGAAACAATTCGTCGTCGAAGAGATATTCGGCTTTGCCATCCGACCACACCCCATTTCCATATCTTATGGCAAGATCGCTTCCCCCGGGCCCCGCAGTGTCGTCCTGGGAGACGATCCTCAGCCGGCTGTCCGGGTGAAGGCGCGAGAAGGACGCGATCTTTGGCATGAGCCAGAAGTGCGAGATCGACACCGTTGCCGAAATGGACAACGCTCCCTCGTCCTCCTCTCTCGTCAGTTCGCCGATGGTATCGGCCATGAGATTGAACGCTGACGTCGCCGCGGTCGACAGCACCTGCCCTTTGTCGGTCAGCTCGATGCTTCGGTGCAGACGCCGGAAAAGCGGAAATCCGAGCGTTTCTTCCATCAAATGGATTTGTCGGCTGACCGCGGCTTGCGTCACGCCCAGTTCCGCGGCCGCTTTCGTAAAGCTCCGGACCCGTGCCGCGGCCTCAAAGGCGGTAAGCGCCGCCAGCGGCGGGAGCTTTCTGCGAATATTCATATGTGCCAACCCTTCTAACAGCGACGTTCCCATCGCCTGATATGACATTACTACAGATTATGCGAAGGCTGCAAATTTATGCCGTTGAACGACCGATCGGTTCGGCGAAGAATTGCGCATCCAACGCATAAGGTAAGATCATGCTACAGACATTCGCTTCGCCGATTTCCTCGCTGCTCGACAGCCGAGCCGACGGTTATTCGCTTCCCGCTGGACTCTACATCCGAGACGATGTCTTCCAGGCTGACATCGACGTCTTTTTCAGGAAGCATTGGATATGCATCGGCCTCGACTGCGACGTGCCGGAACCGGGCGATGCCACGGTTGTCGACATTGGAAACAGCAGCCTGATCATTTTGCGTGACGATGACAATCAGATCCGCGTCGTTCACAACGTCTGCCGCCATCGCGGCGCCCGCATCCTGAACGCGGGATCGACCGTCATTTCGAAGCTGGTCTGTCCCTATCATCAATGGACCTACGAGCTTGACGGCGAACTGACATATGCGCCTCACATGGGCTCTGACTTCGACAAAAGCTGCAAGAGCCTCCGCCCGGTGAACTTCAAGTCGATCGGCGGATTGATCTACGCCTGCCTTTCCGACAATCCTCCCGAGGACATCGACCGCCTTGAGCAGGTCATGACGGAGCGCCTGGCTCCCTACGATATCCGCAATGCCAAGGTGGCCCATCAGGCCGACGTCATCGAGGACGGGAACTGGAAGCTCACGATTGAAAACAATCGCGAATGCTATCACTGCTCCGCCAACCATCCGGAACTGTGCGTATCCTTCGTCGATCTCGACTTCGGCTTCGATCCGGAAGGGCTGAGCCCAGAAGATCTGGAAGAGGCCAGGGAACACGAAGCGCTCTATGCCGAGCGTACCAAAAGCTGGGAGGCAGACGGTTTCCCATCTGCCGCCGTCGAGCAGCTCGTGGACTGCGAGACAAACTTCAGGACCCAGCGCCTCATCATTGCCGGCGCTGGTGAATCCCAGACGCCCGATGCAACGGCTGCCTCCTCGAAACTGCTCGGCAACATCACGCGGAAGGACCTCGGCGACACCCATCTTTGGGGTCACAATAGCTGGAATCACTTCATGGGCGACCACGCCGTCGTGGCGATCGTCATTCCGCTTTCAGCCGGGAAGACGCTGGTTCGCACCAAGTGGCTGGTCCACAAGGATGCCGTCGAGGGCGTGGACTACGATCTGCAGAAGCTGACTGACGTCTGGGTCGCGACGACCGACCAGGACGCCGAACTCGTTGCCAGGGCGCATGCCGGCGCTCTCGATCCGGCCTACCTTCCCGGTCCCTACTCGCGCTTCGCAGAGACCACCCTCGACAAGTTCGCAACGTGGTACATCGACCGGATGCGCGCCCATGGATACTAATGCGATGCAGACTTCGTTGGCTCCGCAGAGGGCGGAGTTCTGGGATAGCGAACGCGATGACACCCTCGTGTGCATAGACGTTCATCAGGAGACGCATGACGTGAAGAGCTTCACGTTTGCGTCCCCCCAGGGAAAACATTTCGCCTTCCAGGCAGGCCAATACTTTCTTTTCGACTTCGCCGTCGGAGCGGACACCGAAAGCCGCTGTTACAGCATCTCGTCCTCGCCGCAGCGGACAAACGCTTTCACCGTGACGGTGAAGCGGGTTGCAAACGGGCGGGTCTCGAACTGGCTTCACGACCACATGGCCGTCGGAGCGGCCGTCAAGGCGCAGGGGCCGCTCGGCCACTTCGTTCGACCCAACACGGCCAGCAAGTTCGTGCTGCTCTCCGGCGGCTCGGGCATCACCCCGGTCATGTCCATTCTCCGGGACTTCGGCGATACATACCGCCCCGTTGACATCGTTTTCATGCACGCGGCCCGCTCCCCGCGAGATCTCATCTTTCGCGACGAGCTTTCGAATCTCGCCGGAAGGATGAAGACCGTCAGGCTGCATTTCCTACCCGAGGTCGTGACCGGTGAACCGTCTTGGCCCGGCCTGACGGGCCGGATTTCCGCCGAATTCATGAAGCTTGCGGTTCCTGATATCGCCGAGCGGACCGTAATGTGCTGCGGCCCCGCGCCCTTCATGGCCGCAGCCCGCACGATCGCTGCTGATCTCGGGGTGCCCTCGTCGAGCTATATCGAAGAGAGCTTCGACGCCGCTATTATCGACGAGAGCGAGATCGCCGCTCCGGAAGTACCCGTTGGAAAGGTATATCAGGTCGAGTTCTCAAAGCAGGCGCGCAAGATCGAGGTGACCAACGAGCAGACGGTCCTGAGCTGTGCCAAGAAGGCCGGCTTGAGGATTCCCTCGTCCTGCGCCAATGGCGTCTGCGGAACCTGCAAGTCAAAGCTGGTCTCCGGCTCGGTGGATATGAAACACAATGGTGGCATCCGCCAGCGCGAAATCGACGCGGGAATGTTTCTTCCCTGCTGTTCCAAGCCTCTGAGCGATCTTGTCATTGAGCGGTAAATCAGTCGCCCGGGCGACGTTGGCATCGCAGCAAGCACCACGAGTGTCGGCGCGCCCGTGTGTTTTCTGGCTTGAAACCACTCCAGAATCTTATGCCGGTGGTAGTGCTTCCACCGGCATCGCTGGGCGCGTAAGGCGCCTTGGTGACCGAATCCTGGTGCGGTCGCGCTATAGCTACAATCCGGGCATCGAAGTCAGTGACACCGCAATTCGCAGAGCCGGACGGCTGCACGATGGGAAGTTTACCCATCGTTTCCCGGCGTTAGGCGACGTCGGAATGCTATACCGGTGGGGCGGCGCGATGGCGCTCACGCGCAATCATGTCCCAGCCTTCGGGGAAATCGAGCGCAATGTCTTCGCAGCATGCGGCTGCAACGGCCTCGGAGCCTCCAATTCCACCGCGGCCGGTATCGCTGCTGCAGAGCTTGCCGTGGGGCACGAGTCCGAACTTGGCCCCGTCTATCGCCAACTCGCTGCTCCGACGTCCCTGCCGCCACAGCCGCTGACCACGATCGGCGCAAGGCTCCATCTGGCCTACCGAGAATGGAGCGCTGGGGCCGAATAGGAAGGGGATTTCCTCTGCGCCCTCGGCGCACATGATATAGGCGAGGCTGTCCCATGCGGCGACCCAGCTTCGTAGACGACGCGCCGCCAAAGGGAACAGAAATGAAACCGTTACTTGCATCAACCTGCCTCGCGCTCGGCCCGTTCGCCGGCGCGTCGGTCGCCAACGCCGCTGAGTGCGGCACCTTGACGATCGCAAGCATGAATTGGCAGAGCGCGGAGGTTTTATCGAACCTCGACAAGATCATCCTCAATGAAGGATATGGCTGCCAAGCCGAGATCACGACCGGCGACACCGTGCCGACAATCACTTCGATGGCCGAAAAGGGGCAACCCGACATAGCACCGGAAGCCTGGATCGACCTTCTGCCGGACGTAGTCAAGAAGGGCATCGACGAGAAAAAGCTGGTCGTCGCCGCCAATGCTCTGCCGGGCGGCGGCGTCAACGGCTGGTGGATCCCGAAGTATGTTGCTGATGCTCATCCCGACATAAAAACGATTCCGGATGCGCTTAAGCATCCCGAACTTTTCCCCGATCCGGAAGATAGCAGCAAGGGCGCCATCTATAACGGTCCTCAGGGCTGGGGAGCTACGGTCGTCACGGCTCAACTCTCCAAAGCTTATGGCGCGGAGAAGGACCACTTCACCCTCGTGGATACAGGCTCGTCCGCCGGCCTCGACGCGATCAAGCCAACGGCGAAGATGGTGCGAAGCACTTCCTGAAAGAAAACAAGGACATTTGGTCGAAGTGGGTGTCGCCCGAGGCCGCCAAGAAGATCGAAGCGTCGTTGTAATCACGACCTGGGCGGCGCTGACAAAGCGCCGCTCTTCCATTTTAATTGAAAGCGACGACTTACCGCATTGTCGTCGGCAAAGGCGCGCAGAAGCGCGAAACGGCTTCATCGAACAACCATATCACCGACATCATCATGCCGCTGCAAAGGGCTGACTTGGCTGAACCAATTAACGCTTGAAGCGTTATAGGTTCTTATGGGGTAGTAAATATGCCGGGGATCTTCCATGTCGTCCGAAGTCGAATTGAAGCTTGAACTTTCCACGAAAGCCGCGCGGCGGTTACTGGGGTTCAATCCACTCGCCAACCCCGACAAGGTGTTGAAACAGACCTCAACCTATTTCGACACCGACGACCACAAGCTCCTTCAGAATGGCTTCACCCTTCGCGTCCGTCGGACCGGCGATGTCCATGTCCAGACCGTGAAAACGGTGGGCCGCGGCCAGTCTCTCTTTGCCCGATCGGAATGGGAAACGCCCATCGAAGGCGACCAGCCGATCGTCGACAATTCCAGTCCGCTGAAGACCGAATTCGGCGATGAACTCACCCTGCTGCCCGCCTTCAACGTGGAAATCGAGAGGCGCCTTTGGACCGTCGAGGAAAATGGCTCGCGGATCGAGGTGGTGATCGACCAGGGATCGGTCGTTTCCGGTGAGCGAAACTCCGCCGTGCGGGAAGCCGAGCTTGAGCTAAAGGGCGGCAACCAGAAGGACCTATTCGTATTCGCGCGCAAAATCGAAGCGGTCGCTCCTATTCGTTTTGGCGTTCGTTCCAAGGCGGAGAAGGGCTTCGCCCTGATCGAGCAGCAGAAGTCCGCATTCAAGGCCGAACCTCTCGATCTCGATCAGGATATGCCCGCATCCGATGCCTTTCAAACGATTGCCGCCTCGTGCTTCCGGCAGTTTCGTATGAACGAGGACGTTCTGCTGCGGCAGAGAAATGCCGAAGCGCTGCACCAGGCCCGTGTGGCGCTGCGTCGCCTGCGCTCGGCCTTCTCGCTCTTCAAGCCCTTGCTTCCCGGTGACGAGCCGCAGCGGCTGAAGGATGAGCTTCGCTGGCTGGCCAGTGTCCTTGGAGAGGCGCGCAATCTGGACGTGCTGCTAGCCAAGGCGGCGGACCCAGACCTGCGGGGCCGGCTGAAGGACGCCCGCGAGGCCGCTTACGACGAAGTGGCTAATGTATTGGATTCCAGTCGTGCCCGCGCGCTCATGCTGGACTTTAACGAGTGGCTTCGGTGCGGCGACTATCTTTCGCATCCCGAGACTGACGACGTTCTGGAGCTTCAAGCATCGGAGTTTGGCGAAATGGCGCTCAACCGGATGCGCAAGAAGCTGAAGAAACACGGGCAGGCGCTCGCGAAGGTCGACGATCAGCAACGCCACGAGGCTCGCAAGGATGCGAAGAAGTTGCGCTACGCGGCCGAGTTTTTCCAATCGCTGTTCGACGACAAACGCGCTATCCGTCGCCACCGACGCTTTATCGGCGCGATGGAGAAGCTTCAGGACCATCTCGGATCGCTGAACGATCTTGCAACCGGACCTGACGTTCTGCGTAAGCATGGCCTGACAGATCATCCCGCTTCGGACAGCGTTCTCTCCCATATGGACAAGGATGCTTTGATAGAGGATGCGCAGGATTCGCTTGACGACGTACTCGACGCGAAGCGGTTCTGGCGGTGAATATCATCATGCAGGAAGCAGACCCTTGAGCGTGGGGATGCCGCGAAGATCAGGGGATCCTCGCGGACTTCGTTTTGAGTACTTCAGTCACACTCTGCTTGCGCCGGCAATGGCGGTAGTGGCAGCAGTCGGCAAATTATACAGCACGGAATCGCCGAATTCATGCGTGCGATAACTGCCTGCGGTGAGCGCCGCGGAGGCCTGGGCGAGGAGGGCATCGTCGGCGAAGGCGCGCAGGAGTTCGAAATGGCTTTCACCGGGCTGGTGGACGCCTGTCAGAACCGTATCCACCACATGCAGCGCCGTGTCCCGCGCGATGCGCCCGCTCGCAATGCCCTCTCCGGCGAGAACGCTGCCATCGGGATTGGCGGCCGCCTCGAGTGCGCGCACGACGCTCGTACCGATCGCGACGACGCGGCTGCCGCGGAGCTTCGCTCGTGCGATCAGTGCGACAGTGCATTCGTGGATGCGGTATGGCTCGTCGAAGGGAAGGCGCGCGTCAAGCGCGGGATCGCCGGTGGAGGAAATGCCTGCGGCATGTGTGAGTGCTGCGAACTCGATGCCGCGCCGACGCCAAGCCTGAAGCGTGCACCAGTCAAGCGCAAAGCCTGCCGACGGCGCCTCGAACGCGAACGGGCGGGCGGCAATCTTCGTCCAGACATCCCACAGCGCCAGGCGTTCGGGAACATGCGCATATTGGATCGGCCGGCCGTGCTGCGCCAATCCTGCAAACATCGCTGCGCGGTTATCGAGAAAGCGCAATTCAAGAAGTCGCGGATGGTCGCGGAGACACTCAACGACTGCTTCGAGCGGGCCAAGCCGGAGGCGGTCGCCGATTGCCAGCGCAGGCGGAAGCAGCCGGTCTTCCGTGCGCGTCCGATGATCGCCCGGACCGAAGGCAATCGCCAGGAAACGGGTGGGATCGGGAGGTGATAGCCAGCCTGCCAGGCGGACCTCGATTACCTTGCCGCTCGGGACATGCGTGCCCCACAAGCTGGCAGGCAAAGTCGCCGCGTCATTGGCGACAACCAGGTCGCCGGGATTGAACAGTGCCGCGAGGGTGGTGCGCGGCAGGTCACGCATCGTGCCATCAGCCTCGATGACCAACAGTCTGGCGGAACGCCGATCGGAACAGTCGCCGGCAATCATGCTTGCTCTCCGGCCATGAGCCCGGTACGGACGGACAACGCGTCGCGCATCTTCTCGATGATCTCCACTGCCGCAAGTTCGGGGGCCTTCAAGGTCGAAGGGTCGGCGTCCGGAACCGCCAGTGCGTGAAGCGGGGTGTCCATATCGCCGGGGTCCAGCGCCAGAAGCCTTATGCCGTCGGGCTTTGCCTCCTCATCCCAAATCGCCGTAAGATGGGCAAGCGCGGCCTTACTCGCACCATAGGCGCCCCAGCCGGAATATGCGTTGACCGCCGCATCGCTGGAAATGTTGATCACCAGCGCGCCTCGGCCCTCGCGGGCGGACGCGGCAAGCGCGCCGAACACGGCTTTGGTCAGCCGGAACGCACCGACAAGGTTGACCGCAAGCGCCGCCTCCAGCTCTTCGCAATCGGTATCGGCCAGAAGCGCCAGAGGGACAGGACCGAGGCTGGATGCATTGTTGATCAGGACGTCGAGCCCGCCGAGATTGGCCGTGACCTGCATCGCGATGGGGTAGATGTCGTCCTTCTTGCCGACGTCGGCGACAATGCCATACGCCCCCGTCTCGGCTGTGACACGCTCCACATTCGCGGCCGTGCGAGCGACGAAGGCGACATGCGCGCCCTTCGCGGCAAGCTGCCGCACAAGCGCCAGTCCAAGCCCGGACGTGCCGCCCGTGACTGCCACCCGAAGTCCCTGAAAATCGATATTCGTATGCATTGCCGGTGCTCCTTCAATGGCTACGAACATTTGCTACAAGTTCAAGTTAACTTGAAGTCAAGCGGGATTCGTGTTTTTATTTTTTGCATGGATCCGATGCTTACCATCACCGACGTGTCGCGCCGCAGCGGCATTGCCTCGTCAGCCCTGCGTTTCTACGAGGAGCGCGGTTTGATCGCATCCGAGCGTGCCGGATCGGGGCACAGGCGCTATCACCGGTCCGTATTGCGCCGGATCGCCTTCATCGCCTTCGCGCAGCGAATCGGGCTGACGCTTGAGGAGATCAGTGCCGAGCTTACCAAGTTGCCGGCCGATCGCGTGCCGTCGCGCCGGGATTGGTCGAAATTATCCGGCGAATGGGCAAAGCGCATCGATGAGCGCATAAGCGAGCTGCAGCGTCTGCGGTCCGGACTGACCGAATGCATCGGTTGCGGCTGCCTGTCGATCGACCGGTGCAGTTTGGCGAACCCTGCCGATGTGGCAGGTCGCAAGGGGCCGGGACCCCGATATTGGCTTGGGTGAAAAGGTTGTGGGTTAACGATCCCAGGGTCTTCTACATGCCAAGAGCCTGGATCGCATCAAGCAGACGTTGCCTCTCAGTTGGCTTGCCAACATTGACCGCGCTGGCGAGGATTGCATCCTGGGCCAGTTCCGATCTTTCGCACGCGCTTGCCAGGACGAACGGCACGCCTAGCGACTTCAGCAGAAGTGCGACAGGCGTCATCTTTCCATCGCCGAGATTGACATCGAGGACGGCTGCATCCGGAAGTTCGTCTCGCAGCAGATCAATGGTACCCTCGACGGAGCCGACGGGTCCGAGCACGCGGAAGCCTTCGTTGATCAACGCGGCCTTTAGGTCCATCGCTATGAAGAACTCGTCTTCTACGCTCTCTCTCTCTCTCGCAGGTCCGCACATCAGATCCTCACACCGGGAGTTTGATCGTTACGACCAAACCACCAATACCATAGATAAGTTCCGCCTCTCCGCCCAAATGGGCAGCGGTGCCTTCGATCAATTCAGTGCCGTAGCCGTTTCGTGTTGGCGCTCTTACGACCGGCCCGTTCTCCTCCCGCCACTCGCAATTCAGGTATGTTCGATCGTTTGACCCGGTTTCAAGCGACCACTTCACATGGATTTCACCTTCGGGAACCGACAGAGCGCCGTATTTTGTCGCGTTGGTGGTCAGTTCATGGACGATCATGCTGATCGGAAGGACCTTGGAACTCGACAACTGGACAGCCGGGCCTTCAAAATGAAGCCGATCCGTGCCGATTTCACCGACTGAGCTTTTCAGCAGAGTCGCAAGATCGGTCGTTCCTTTGTTTGAGACGAGTTCCTGGGCGCGTAGGGCGACCTCCAGCCGCCCCAGAAATGCATCGCGATACTCGATCGCGGTCCGACCTTCGATACTTGTTTGCATCGCGATCGCGCGCACGACTGCGAATAGGTTCTTCATTCGGTGTCGGGTTTCAGAGATAATGAAGTTTTGCTCGGCCTCGTGGCGCTGGCGCTCGGTAACGTCATCGAAAAGAACGAGAATGTTGGTACTGTTGTCATCGGGATGAACGAGGCGGCGCGCATCGATGAGGAAAGTCCGCCGACCGATCACAGGAAAATCGTGCGTCACCTCAAATCCGATGACGGCGGACGCTTTGGGAATGACCGAAGCGATGAGTTGCCGAAGCTCTTCGATGTCCCACTGGCCATTGCCGAGGTCAAAGAAGCTGCGCCCAAAGATGTCGTCGCGCTCGATTTTGAAGGTGCGGATAAAGGCGTTGTTGGCGGTCACCACGCAAAAACCCTGATCCAGAACGACCACCGGCTGGGTCATCGTATCGACGACGCCTTGTGCTTGGACATGGCTGCTTTTCAGTAAGCGATACAGGTCTTCCAACATCATCGAGGAAATCTTTCCCTGACTAGAAGTATCCATATGTTGACGCGCTCGTCCGGGATGAACGTCAGTTTGCACACGCAGTTCCCACCCGGCTTGGAAGACGAATAAGACTGGCGACGGCACTGAAATAAAATGGCAGCGTCACATGGTTTGAACAAGCCGTTTTCTACACGCGATCCGCCAGATCTGCAGTCAGGGTGCGCAGCAAAGCCGCCGCGTGTCCCCCAATACATGGATTTCCATAAGTTGCAGCTCTGCTGTCCCGAGACTAGGGTGCGACATGGGCTCGCCAGTCCCGATACCGAGAGCAAGCCACTCGAAACGCTGACGATCCCAGGCGTTTAGCCCTGCAGGAGCTGCCTATGATACGTGTCTGGTCGCACCGCCCTCAATTCCTGCACCTGGGGCTTTTTATCGTGGCCTATGCTTTGGGCTGCGGATTTGCTCAATCGCTCGCAATCGTCCCTGGAACAGGCATTTCCATTTGGCCTCCGAGCGGTCTTTTCATTGCCACGCTCATTCTCGTCCCCCGGCATAGCTGGCCATGGTGGGTGCTGGCGGGGTGTGTTGCTGAACTGCTCAGTAATTTCCTCTGGTTCCAAAGTCCGCTGGCGGCCGCCTTCCTGATCTATGCCGGCAATGCACTTGAGGCCATGACCGGAGCATGGCTTGTGAACCGGATCTGCGGACGCCCCGTTCGGCTGGAAACCTTGCAGGAACTTCTGGCATTCGTCCTGCTTGCCGCTGTCATCGCACCAATCGTAAGCGCCACGATTGGCAGTGCGACACTTGCGTGGTTTGACATGCAGTCGCAATCCTTCGTGACGGCCTGGCCGCTCTGGTGGATCGGAGACGCCACCGGGGTTTTGATCGTGGCGCCGCTGGCGCTGGTCGTGTTTCAGAACTGGCGCGGCGAAACGCGGCTCTCGCCCGCGCGATGGCTGGAAGCTTGCCTCCTGGGGCTGATCTTTCTCGGTTTCGCCGCCCTTTCCCTGAGCGGCGTCCTGCCCTTCAGCTATATTGTCATGCCTCCTCTTCTCTGGGCCGCGGTGCGCTTCGAATTCAAAGGCGCCGCTGTTACCCTGACACTTCTTGCCCTGATCACGGCGCTATTCACGATAACCGGCGCCGGCCAATTTGTCGGTGATCCCGGGTCGCAGAAGCACAACCAGATCATGCTGCAGCTTTTTCTGGCCATCTCGGCATGCTCAGCGCTCATCGTCGCCGCCATATCCCGGCAGCATCAGCTCGCGTTGGCCACATTACGCCAAAGCGTGGAGGCGTTGCGTGAGCGGGAAAACGAGCTTTCGCAGCTCGTGAATATGGTGCCCGTCCAGATCAGGCGTCTGACGCCCGAAGGTGAGCCGACCTTCTTCAACAAGCGCTTGCTTGACTTCTTCGGTTTGGACGACGTGGCGCAATTGGACAAGCCTGGCATGAGCCGGCTGTCGGCAGCCATCAAGACCCTCGTCCATCCCGAGGATTCGCCTCGCCTGCTGGAAACGGTCCACCGCTCCCTCGCCACCGGCGAGCCCTACTCCATGAAATATCGTATGCGTCGCGCTGATGGCGTTTACCGATGGGTTGACGGTCGCTGGGAACCACTGCGGGATCAAAGCGGAACCATCGTGCAATGGTTCGCAATCTCCATCGACATCGACGACGAAGTGCGGGCACAAGCAGTATTGCGCGAAAGTGAGCGGCAGTTGCGGCAACTGATCGACGCCGTACCGGCGCTGATCTGGAGCGCGACACCTGAAGGAGCACCGTCATACATCAACAAGCGGTTGATGGATACGGTCGGCGTCACCTTGGAAGACTTGGTTGCGCCGGATGGATCGCTGTCGCTCGCCGATGTCTACACCGAAGACAGACAAGAGGTGAAGCAGGCACTCGCGCACTCCTTCGAAACGGGTACCCCGTTTGCTATGACGTATCGTCAGCATCGGTCTGACGGAACCTATCGGTGGACCGAGGGGCGTGCGGAGCCGTTGCGCGATCCGGAGGGCCGGATCGTGGAATGGTATGGCGTCTGCCTCGACATCGACGACCTGGTGACTGCACAGGAGGCATTGCGGCAAAGCGAACGCCGCTACCGAGACCTGTTCCACTACATGCCAATCGGGCTGGCCCAGGTGGATGCCGGCAAACTGATACCCCTGTTCAAGGAGTTGCGGGCGCAGGGCGTGACGGAGCTCAAAACCTATATAGACGAGCATCCCGAATTCCTGCCTCGCGCGCTAGAGGCTCTGGAGGTCGAGGAAGTCAACCGGCATATCGTCGACATGTTCGGCGCGAAGGATGCCGAAGAGATGTACGGTCCGATTACCCGGTATTGGCAGCCGGGTATTGCCACCATACGCCGCTCCATCGAGGCGCGTTATCGCGGTGAGGAGGTCTTTCAGGAAGAGACCAAAGTGGCCCGAATGGATGGCAGCGCCATCGACGTGCTGTTCACGACCGCCCGCCCCGGCGCCATCGCCGACAAGAGCCTGGTTGGCTTCATCGATATCACGGAGCGCAAGAAGGCCGAGGAGGCATTGCGCAACCGCGAGCGGGAATTCTCGCAGATCGTCGACATGGTTCCGAGCCTCCTCTGGCGGTTAGACCCAACGGGCGAGCCGGTTTATTTTAGCAGGCGAACGATCGAGTTCTTCGGTTTGAATATCGGGGCTTACGATGGACCCGAACTGAGCGGGCTGGCCGCCACCATAGCGGCGCTCGTCCATCCCGACGATGCGGCGCGATTGACGGAGACGCTCAACCGCTCGCTCGCCACCGGTGAGACTTTTTCTCTGAACTATCGCCTGCGTCGCGCGGATGGGGTCTATCGCTGGATGTCGGGCCGCGCGGAGCCGCTGCGGGATGAGAGCGGAACAATCGTCCAGTGGTACGGTCTCTCGCATGATATTGATGATCAACTGCGCATCGAAGAGGAATTGCGCGTCCGGGAACGCTCGCTCTGGCAACTCGTTGAAACGCTGCCCGCGATGATCGATTGCGCCGCTCCCGACGGGGAGCCGGTCTATCGCAATCCGCAGCTCCGTGACTTCCTCGGATATAAGCTTGAGGACCTGGACAGAAGCGGCAAATCCCGGCTGGCCGGTACACTCGATGCCGGCGTTCATCCCGATGATCTCCAGGGCGTCAAGGAGAACTATGCCCATTCCCTATCCACCGGCGAACCCTATGCGCGCAGGCATCGCCTACGGCGGTTTGATGGCGAATATCGCTGGATCGAGACGCGCGCTGCACCAATGCGCAATCCCGAAGGCGCAATCGTGCAGTGGAATGTCATCTGCATAGATATCGATGGCGAGGTTCGCGCCCAGGAAGAGCTGCAATTGGCCCGGGAAGGCCTCGCACGCGCGAGCCAGGCGGCGAGCCTTGCCGAGCTTTCAGCTTCCATCGCGCATGAGGTGAACCAGCCCTTGGCCGCCGTGGTGGCAAACTCGCATGCCTGCCAGCGCTGGCTCATGGCCGAACCGCCCAATATCGAGCGGGCGGAAAAGACGGTAGAGCGCATCATCCGCGATGCCAACTCTGCGGCTGACGTCGTCAGCCGCATTCGTGCCTTGTTCAAGCAATCCATAGACACGCGAATTCATACGGCACTCTCGAGCGTCATCAACGAAGCCCGCAGCCTCATGGCCGACGAAGCGTCGCGGCATCATGTCAAGATGGATGTGAAGATCGACAGCGACCTTCCGTTCATTGCAATCGATCGCGTTCAGATTCAGCAGGTTCTGATCAATCTCATCCGCAATGGCATGGATGCGATGGGCGCGATTTCCGACGACAGGCTGATCGGCATCCGTGTGCGCCATATGGGCGATGTGATCCAGACCGAAATCAGGGACCGCGGTCCGGGTATCGAATTTCCCGAGAGGATATTCGAACCGTTCTTCACGACAAAAGAAAATGGCATGGGCATGGGGCTGGCGATCTGCCGCTCAATCGTCGAGCTGCATGGCGGACGATTGTGGGCGGAGAAGAATGAACCGCGTGGAGCGACGTTCACCTTCACCTTGCCGGTTGAAATGAAGGCAGCGCAATGACGATTGATGATCATATTGTCTTCATCGTGGATGATGACGAACGCATTCGGGAGGCTCTTGGCGACCTGCTGGACTCGCACGGCATGCGCGCCATCGCCTTCGGATCGGCCGGCGACTATGTGAGGGCGGACAAACCGGATTCCCCTGCCTGCCTCATCCTCGATATCGAGCTGCCTGACATCAACGGCCTCGATCTCCAGCGGCAGATCGCCGAGGGCGATCATCCGCCGATCGTCTTTATTACCGGACATGGCGACATTCCGTCGTCTGTGCGTGCGATCAAGCACGGCGCCGTGGATTTCCTGACCAAGCCTTTCAGCGATGCGGATCTCATGGCAGCCATCCACGCGGCGATTGCACAGGATCGGGAAAAGAGAGCGGAACGCGCCGAACTCGGCGCGCTGAAACAACGCTATCTCGAACTGACACCACGGGAGCGCGAGGTGTTGCCGCTCGTCGTGAGCGGTCTTCTGAACAAGCAGGCGGCGGCTGAGCTGGGGATCAGCGAAGTCACGCTGCAGATCCATAGACGGAACGTGATGCAGAAAATGGCGGCGGCATCGCTCGCCGATCTCGTGCGTATTGCGGAAAGATTGGAAATACCGGTGACCCACTCGCGCCGCGTGGGAGGAAATTGAATATGGATAAGACAAGACATGTTGTGGCAATCGTCGATGACGATCCAAGACTGCTGGAATCGGTGGGCGATCTTCTGGAATCCGCAGGCTATGAGGCCTGCGGCTATTCGTCGGCGGGATCGTTGCTCGTCAACGGGCTGGCGAACCTTGACGTGCTTATTACCGACATCGGGATGCCCGGCATTGACGGCTTTGAACTTCGTGACCTGGTAAGAAAGCTGCGGCCGGAACTGCCGGTATTTCTCATCACCGGTCGCCACGAGATAGCGGATCAGAGCCGCGCTCAAGGCATTAGCGGATTTTTCCGGAAACCATTCGATGCCCAGGCCCTGCTTGCGGCCATTGCCAATGCTTTACACAACTCGAGAGATGGAGGGTGAGATGAGAGTTGAACAACCTTTCCCGCGGAAATCGGCGCCATTGTCACCGCAGCGGAGAAGCGAAGAAGATCAGCCGCTCGTCATTATTGTCGATGATGATGCAGCCGTTCGGGAGGCATTGTCGGAGTTGATCCTCTCGGCAGGTTTCCGGCCCACCAGCTTTGCCTCGACCCGCGAATTGCTGGATGCCGATATCCTCGACACTCCCGGCTGCCTGATCCTCGATGTGCGCATGCCGGGCGCGAGCGGTCTCCATCTGCAACGTCATTTGGCCGAAAACGGCAACCCCAAACCGATCATCTTCCTGACCGGGCATGGTGATATTCCGATGACCGTCGAGGCGATGAAGGCCGGCGCCGTGGATTTTCTCACCAAACCGGTACGCGACCAAACATTGCTGGACGCCGTAACTGCCGGCATTGTGATGGATGCTGAACGACGGGCGCAAACCGCGATCTCCAGGCGCAACATCGAACGCCTTGAGACGCTGACGCAGCGGGAACGCGAGGTTCTCTATGAAGTGGCACGCGGACGCCTCAACAAGCAGATCGCCTTCGATCTCGGTATTAGTGAGGTGACGGTGAAGCTGCACCGCAGCAATGTCATGCACAAAATGGAGGCCGCCTCCATCGGCGAACTGATCCGGGCTTGGGAAACACTGCCGGCACCGATGCGCGAGGCAGGAGCACACCGAACGATCACATGATCGATCCGGCCCGCGCCGCTACGATTTGGTGCGGGCTAAATGATCGGAGAGAATCCGGTTTCCTGCAAAATCTCCTGCCCACGCGGAGACAGCAGAAAGTCCCGCAGACGCCTGGCTCCCGTGCCCGCATTCTTGCGAACCGCGACGCCGTATTCGATAAGCGGTAGAAATTCGCCGGGGATATCGACGACGCTGAAGGCCGGATCGGCCTCTAGCAGGCGCGCATTCGAATAGTAGCTGATCATGAGATCGGCCTCGCCATCGGTTATCAGATAGCCACTCCCTTTGCCCGGTGGTGTCGGCGACGAGTTGCGACCACCGACCAGTTGGCGCGCTCGGGATTTCATCGCCTCTCCCCTGCCCGGATGTCGGGCCTCGATGCGGTCGAAAACCTCGAATGCATAGTCACCAGCGGGATCGTCGCCCGGCGTCGACGTACCGATCTTCACACTCGGATCAGAAAGGACGGTTAGAAAATTCTCCGTCGTCAGGCCGAGATCGGCACGGGCAAGCATGCAGAGCCGGTTGCGGGCAAAACAGACGGCATCTTCGGCAATGCCGATGGAGGCAAGGCGTCGCGGATGTGCCATGTTGGCGGAGGCGAAGAGATCGAATGCTTCGCCAGCTTCGATCCGCCCACGCAACAGCCCGGCAGGCCCAAGCGTCAGTGAGACAGCAATACCCGTTACCTGCTCGAAAGCACTGACGACAGCCGGAAAAGCGTGACGCATGCTGCCGGCAGACAGGACACGAACGGGCTCTGTCACGAGCGGCTTCCTTTCCTGTGCCTTTGCCGGAAGAGTGGCACGAAAGCGCTTTTCATGCGCTGCCCGATATCGAGCTTGCTCGAGCGGACGGGAATGCCGTAGAGCGCTTCGAGATTGTCCTCCGTCATCACCTCGTCGGTGACGCCGAAGACGGTTCTTGCCTGATCGAGCATGAGCAGGACCTTGTCGGCCACAGCCAGTGCATGGTTGGGCTGATGCGTGGTGAAAGCGATGGCCAATCCTTCTCGATCGGCCAGCGTGCCGACCAGCGAAAGCACGACATCCTGGTTTTTAAGATCGAGCGCCGAGGCCGGTTCGTCAAGCAGCAGCACCGCGTTTTCGCCTGCCAAGGCCCGCGCAATCAGCACGAGCTGACGCTCACCGCCGGAAAGCGCATCGATGTTGCGCGGCGCATAATCGGCCATGCCAGTAGCGACAAGCACCTCCATCGCCTTCTCGACATCGATCTTGCCTGGCGTCTGAAACAGGCCGATTTGGCGTGCCCGGCCCATCAGCACGACGTCCAGCACCGAATAGGGAAAGGAGCCGGAAAACTCCTGTGGCACAAAGCCGGTGCGCGGGCTCAACACCGTCTTGCCGGCGGTTGGCTTCAGAAGTCCGGCCAGCACGCGCAGCAACGTGGATTTGCCCCGGCCATTCGGTCCCAGGATTGCAATGATTTCCCCTGCACTCAGGGCCAAGTCGAGATCGCGGAACTGCCAGCGCTCGCCATCATAGGATTGGCTGGCCTTCTCAATGCGCAGCTTGACCGGATCAGAAGCCACGCGCGCCTCGTTGGGTCTGTCTCAGCACGAAAGCAAAGACCGGCGTGCCAATCAACGCGGTCAGGATGCCCAACGGGATTTCGGTGCTGGTAGCTGTCCGCGCGATGGTATCGATGATCAACAGGTAGAGCGCGCCGATGATCAGCGAGGCTGGCATCATCACCCGATGATCCGGGCCAACGAGCATGCGCGCCATATGCGGCACGACAAGACCCACCCATCCGATGATACCGCTGACCGCGACCTGCGCCGCAACAATGCAGGAAACGAGCACCAGAACCAGCCAGCATAGCGGCTCGACATTGACGCCGAGAGCGTAGGCATCCTCGTCACCAAGCGACAGCAGGTTGATGCGCCAGCGCAAACCCAGCAACAGGAGGCCGCCAATTACGAACGGCCCCGACATCAGGGAGAGTTTCTCCCAATTGCCGGTGGCGAAGCTGCCGAGCAGCCAGAAAACCATGGCCGGCAGCTTGTCTTCGGTGTCGGCCATATATTGCACGAGGCTCACCAGCGCGCCGAAGAAGCCGCTCACCACGACACCGGCAAGCACGAGCGCAAGAATGTTGCGACGCGCCACCATGCCGTTCAAGGCATAAACGATGACGAGCGCAGAAAGCCCGAAGGCGAAGGCCGAGCCGAGAAGGCCATAGCGCGAGAAGCGTAAGAGGATGGCGAGCGTTCCGCCGAAAGCAGCACCGGCGGAAACACCCATTACCTGCGGTCCAACCAGAGGATTACGGTAGACGCCCTGCAATGTCGCCCCCGACAACGCAAGGCCTGCGCCGGCCAGCAACGCCAGCAGGATGCGCGGCATGCGCACCGTGAACACGACATTGGATTCCGTCGGTGTCACAGGCACGACCGGCTCAGAGAGTGGTGCCTGCAGAATCTCCACCACCCGCAAGAACGGAATATCGTAACGGCCCATCCCGAGCGAAACGACAGCAACGACCACCAGCAGAAGCGCCAGCACAGCGATGATCATTTGCGGCGAGCGCCGGGGAAATGCATCCGCGCTCATTGCGCGGCGCGATAATCGGTGCGGTAGAATTCTTTATAATAGGCGTTCGCCTCGGCCTGCATATCGATATCCGCGAACCGTTCGGGATAGAGCTCCTTCGCCATCCAGAGTTCGCCAAGCGCCATGGCTTCCGGCATGGGATAACCCCAAGCCTTGGCATATTCCGGCATCAGATAGATTTGGCCGTTCTTGACGGCATCGACTGTCTGCCAGGACGCCGCCTTCTTGATATCTTCCACGACGGCCGGATAGCGTTCCTGAACGAAGATGACGGCCGGATTCCACGTCAGCACGTCTTCCATCGTCACCTGTTTGAAGCCGGCGATCGAATTGGCAACATTGCGGGCACCGGCGCGCTCCATCATCAGGCCGGTATATTTGCCGTGGCCATAGGTGGTGAGATCGGGATTCGCCATATAGACGGGCACGCGCTTGTCTTCGGGGATATCGGCAAGGCGATCGGCAACGAGCTTGCGGGTCTTTTTGGTAACCGCAATCATCTCCTCGCCCTTGTCCTTGCGTCCGAGAACATCGGCAATCAGCCGCACGCCGGTCGCAAAACCGGAGTCGATGGCGGCCGGTTCATCCTTGACGGACGGATTGAGCTTGGCAGCCTCTTCCGGCGGAACGTCGAGAAGCGAGATTGCGACGACGGAAAGGCCGGCATCCTCGATCTGCTTCACCATGTCAGCCGGCGCGTAATTGGTGACGAACACGACATCCGGCTTCAGCTTCAGCAGTTCCTCGATGTTCACCTTGGTCAGGCCACCCGGCATCGGCAAATTCGGCAGTTGCCGAGCAAGCCGCACATAGTTGGCGCCGAGCTGCTTTTTCCACTCGTCGAGAACACCGACCACCTTGTCCATCGCATCGAGTTGGACCGCGATGTTGAGCGTTTGATGCTGGAGGATAACGACACGGTTGACCGTATCCGGAATGTGTACCTGCCGGCCAATCTGGTCCGTCACGACCCGATCAGCCCAGGCCGGCGTGGAAAACAATAGACTACCGATAGCAATGACGATTTTCGCAACGGAAGTGAGGCGACCGATATTGAGCATGATGTTCTCCAGACGAAGCCGCAATCGCTATCATTATATTTTGCCATATACAACGGCGTCATATTCGTCTGGATATTTCGATGGAGACAGCGAGGATCGGGTCGCCCGAGCTCATTGATGAGCTTGCCTGAGAGGAGCTTCGCTATCCGCGGATCGTTTCGGAAGGCAATTCACCAAATCTTTTCTTATAATTAACCGCAAAACGGCCCGCATGCATAAGGCCCCATTTTTGCGCCACGGCGGAAACCGAAGTCCCTGGAACCGAAATCAGAAGCTCGTTACGAGCCGCTGTCATCCGCAGCTCCTGCAGAAAGGCCATGGGCGTCGTCATGCGAAACCGCCGAAACGTGCATTGCAATGTCCGGACGCTCGTCTGAGCGGCGGCGGCAATCTCCTCCAGCGTAATCGGCTCGGCCAGATGAGCCTGCATGTGATCGATCGCCCGCTTCACATGTTTGGGCGTTGCGATGCTCACAGGCCCGGCAAGTGCCAATGAAAAATTATGAGGGAGAGCTTCGAGCAACAGATTGCTGATTGCTTCCGTCAAACTCGCAACAGCAAGCGGCGATTGTTGCAAGCCTTTTTCATCCGCCAAGCCAGCGAATGTTGTCTCTGAAAGCATTCTCAGCAGCTTGCCTGGCCCACCTTCCAAATCGAGATCCGGATGGAATTCAATGTCCGCATAGATGGTGCGCTCCAGCATGTTGCCGAGGCGCCGCTTGAGCTCAGCTTGCTCCAACAGAAGAAGGAGGTGTTGCCGCCGGCCGGCGATTTCCATCCTCTCTTGCACTTTCCCGTCGGCAATTGTGCCCCATCCTGGGGTCGAGAATGATCCCAATTTGGTATGGCCTATGTAGGCATCGCCGACCGAAGGCAGAAAAACCAGCAGCTTATCGCTTTCACCCTTCCGCTCGAACTGGATTTCTCCTTCGTAACGGCAATCGGCGATGGCCAGCTTGTTGATGCCGGCAAATTGACAGGAATATTGGATGTTTTTGCTGCGGGGCTCCACGGTCACCAGCGAGGCAGGTGTCGACAATAGAAGGGACAATGCGTCGGGATCAGACCCCTGATATGACATGCAGGTCTTGGCAGTCACTCCGTCCTTCCTTCCATCAAGCCTTCCCCTTCGCTTGTTTGAAAACGGCGGCCGTTGCGCATCATGAGCGCCCCGACAGCGAACGGTCAACTCTTCTTCTCCCGTCACAGAGAACTTCAGATTTTTGTCAAATAACACGGCGCCAAAGATGGCAGATTGCGTGCGAAAGGTAGGATCAGTCGCCTGCTCCCGTGTTAGAAAAATGGGTGCGGATTTTGGCATTGGTCTCTCTGGCGGGCTTGCCTCGAAAGGAATCCAAGCGCAGTTTCGGAAATAATGTCGACAGGTTCGAGGACTTGCGGGTTGCGTTCAGTTCCAGCGTAGGACTGTGCCAAAACGGACAATGACAGGTGGGGGATAAATGACCGATAGGCTCAAGGACAAGATTGCCATCATTTCAGGCGGAGCCACCGGAATGGGTGGGGCGGCTTCACGCCTGTTTGCGGCGGAAGGCGCCAAGGTTGCGATTATCGACCGAAACGGCGACGCGGCCGCAGAGACGGTACGGGCAATTCAGGATGCCGGCGGCGTTGCCGATTACTGGGTTGCCGACGTTTCGGACGAAGCGGCCGTCATTGCAGCGGTCAGGGGCATCGAGGATCGTTTTGGTGCCGTGACCATCCTCTTCAATCACGCCGGCACCATCGTCATCAAACCGTTTCTCGAAACGACCCTGGAAGAATGGGAATGGTTGCACGGCGTCAACGTGCGCTCGATGTTCCTGATGACCAAGGCCGTGCTTCCGGGAATGATCGCCGCCGGCGGTGGCTCCATCGTTTGTACTTCGTCGATCTCGGCCGTTGCCGCGACGCCGATGGAAGTGCTCTACGACACGACGAAGGGGGCGGTGCACATGTTCGCCCGCGCCATTGCCGTCGAGTTCCGTGATCGCAATATTCGATGCAACGCCGTCTGCCCCGGTTTCATCCGCACGCCGCACGGCCTGCGCGAGGTGGCCGAACTGCAGGCCCTCGGCGTTGATGTCTCGGATGCGGCAATCATGGCGCAGCAAGGCCGGATCGGAGAACCGGAAGATGTGGCACGCGCTGCCCTCTACCTCGCCTCGGACGAATCCAGCTTCGTCAACGGCATCCATCTGTTCGTCGACAACGGCTTCACCGCAATCTGACCATCCATAGCCAGCTAAGGATTACCTGTAGCTTTCAGGCAACCCTTAGCGCCGGCAAACCACAAGGCAGCGTGCAACAGCCGCCTATGCCCCAAGATTGGCCTGGACACTATTGCGGACACATGTTCTATAAAGCGGACAGATCTATCGGGAGCACGCCATGCACCTTTCCATGTGGACTTACCCCTGGGACATTCAGGATCAGGGGCTTAAAGCGCTTGCCGCAGACCTTCGCGGTCGCGCGGGCCTCACGGCGGTCAGCATGGCAACTTCCTACCACGCCGGCCGGTTCTTTCAGCCGCGGAGCCCGCAACAAAAGGCCTATTTTCCGGAGGACGGTACGGTCTATTTCCGCCCGGATGAAAGACTGTGGCAGGACAAGGTCATCCGGCCGCTGATGGCTAGGAATGTAACCGAGCGCGGCGATATGCTGGGAGCGCTCGCTAGGGGACGCGACGCGACAGGCCTAAAGGTCTCATGCTGGACCGTCTGCCTTCACAACACCCGCCTCGGCATGCTGCATCCCGATCATGTGACACGGAACGCCTTTGGCAATCCGAACTACTACAATCTCTGCCCTTCCAGCCCGGCGGCGCGGGCCTATGCCGTCACCCTCGTTCGCGACATCACGACGAACTATCGGCCTGATATGGTGGAACTCGAAAGCCCGAATTTCATGGGATTCGCGCACGAATATCATCACGAGAAAGACGGCGTCGGTCTGAACGCCGAAGACGATTTCCTGCTGTCGCTCTGCTTCTGCGATCATTGCACCGCGCGCGCCACGAAGGCCGGCGTGCCGGTCGAAGGGGCGCGCAGATCCGTCTCACGCTACATCGCGGAACTCTGCGACCGGGCCGTCCCGGAACGGCAATTCCCGGATTTTCCAGCCGCCGGCATCGATGCATTTCGCGACCATCCGGATTTGCACGCCTATCTCGTTTGGCGCAGCGAACCGGTGACCAGTCTGATCGCAGAGATCAAGGCCGCCGCCGATCCGGCGACACACATCATACTTATCGACCTGAAGGACGGCTGGCTCGGCGGAGTCGATCTCGCGGCCGTCGGCAAGCTGTGCGACGGGGCGATCCTCTGCTGCTATGACATGGAGCCGGAGACCGTCGCCGATGTCATCCGGAGTGGGCGGGCGGCAATCGGACCGGGAAAATTCCTCGGGGTGGGCCTGCGTGTCTTCTATCCGGAAGTTGATGGCCCGGCGATCCTGGCCGCACGCGCCAAGGCGGCCGTCAATGCCGGCGCCGACGGTGTGAACTTCTACAATTACGGCCTCGTACCGGCAAAGCGCCTCGACTGGGTCAAGGCGGCAGTCGACGCAATCACCTGATCCCCCTTCTCATGATGAGATGGGTTCGGCGACCTGAATCAGGCAGTCGCCAGCCTGGCTGTCGCAATGCAATCTATGGGAAATGACGATGCCGCTCTCCGCAAAGCGCAGCTCTTCCTCCGGCTGCTCCAGACGTTCCAGATCATGATACCAACCGGCAATGTCGCCGGTGGAAACGATTGCGCCGAGTGCGACGGCCGGCTCGAACCAGCCTCTGCGGTTCGCATAGATGCCCTGGCTGTGCCGAGACAGCGAAAGAAGCTGCAACGGCCCCGGTTCGGGGAGCGGTGCGCGCGACAGGATCGGACGCTCAACGATGCCGAGCGCAATGAACAGCCGGTCGATCGCCGCCGCCGTAAAGGCCATCGACTCCGGCGTCACGGTTCCGCCACCGCCGAATTCCCCGGAAAGACCGACGGTTCCCGCTCGTCCGGCACCCCCCATCGACGTCGGCGCCGTCGGCCCGTTATCCGCGATGAAGGCATACGAGGCGCCCATGGCACGCATCAATGAAACGGACCGTTCGAAGCGGGCGGCATCGGCCTGCCGCTCGATCAACGTGCAGGGAAGATGCGCCATGGACGTGCCGCCCGAATGCAGATCGAGCACGACGTCATGGCGCGGGAAGAGTTCGTGTTCGAGGAAATGGGCAAGACGCGCCGTCGGCGTCCCCATGGAATCGCCGGGAAACGCGCGATTGAGGTTTCCGCCGTCGAAGGGCGAGCACCGCCGCGCCGCCATCACCGCCGGCAAGTTCGCCATCGGCAGGATGGTGACGGCGCCGCGGATTTCTTCCGCCCGCAACCGGCGCATCAACCGCCCGAGCTGGAGTTCGCCCTCATACTCGTCACCATGGTTGCCGGCCATCAGAAGCAGGGACGGTCCCTCGCCATTCTTCAAGTGAAGGATCGGCATGCGGATCTGATAATAGGGTGAACGGTCGATCGAATAGGGGATAGTGAGATGACCGGCCTGCCGGCCCTCACGCGAAAAGTCGATGGGATTGACGAGGCCGCTATGCATGATGTCTCCAGTCCGGACTGTTGCCTTGCCGTCAGAGGGCCGCGACCGCCGTCATTTCGACGCGCAGATCCGGATCGGCGAGGCGTGCCTCGACGCAGGCGCGCGCCGGCGGGTTTTCGATGTCTATCCAGTTATCATAAACGCTATTCATCGCGTCGAAGTCGACGATTGCCGGCAAGAAGACGTTGATGGCGAGGAGACGGGAGCGGTCAGTGCCGGCTTCTTTCAAAAGGGCGTCGATCTTGCCGAGCACGTCGCGGGTCTGTTCCTCGATGCCTGCCTTGCGATTTTCCGCGACTTGGCCAGCGATATAGACGAGCCCGCCGTAGCTGACGGCTTGGCTCATACGCGAACCCTTTTGATAACGCTGGATCATGTCAGTTTTTTCCTTTTCTTGCTTTGGAAGGGAAGGTCAGCCGAAGCTGGTAAGATAGGCCGCAGTCACCGAATGATCCGGGTCGAGGCCATAGAGGATTGCGTGCCGGTCAAGGCAGGTGCAGGGATGCGAGATGCCGCACTCGATCACGTCGCCCACGGAAACGTCGCTACCATCCGCAAGCGCGACGAAGGCGTGCTGATCGTTGAGACGGAGAACTTCGGCGCTTTGGAGATCGCTGAGGCGCGCACCGTCACGATATAGCGCGAGCGGCCGCGGCAGGCCCTGATCCATAGCCACGTCGCGCATGCCCATGCCGCAGATCGCAAGCCCTGCTTCCGGCCGAGACAGAACTTCGGCCCAGACCCGCAGGGCAGGACGGAAACCCGCCGCCGCGGAAACCAATTCGCCGCCGACGCGGAATCCACCCCGTGCATCGAGGCCGATAAGGCCGCGCTCGTAGACGCCGTGATCATGGAAGAAGATCGCGCCGCTGCGCAGCACGAGACCACACGCGGGATCGGCCGCAACGGCGGCTGAAAGCCGCGCAACCACCACGTCGAAGAAGATCGAACCGCCCGCCGTGACGAGGAGCGGCCGCTCGTCACCGATGCGCGAACGGACCTTGGGCAGGAAGTCGGCCGTCGTCGCCATCAGCGCTTCGATCCGACGCATCGTCTCTTCGGGATCGGCAGTCGCAGCGGAGCCCTCGTAGGAAGCAATGCCAGTGAGCCGGAAAGTCGGCGTCTCGGCGGCAACGATCGCATCGAGAATTGCTGTCGCGGTGTCGATGCTGCGAACACCGGCGCGACCGGCGCCAAACTCCACCATCAGACCGAGAGGCGGCAGATCTCCACGTTCCCGCCATGCGGACCGAAGAGCGTCGGCGTGCACCGTCGAATCCACGAAAATATGGAGTTCCGCATCGGGATAATCAGCGAGCAGGGCAGCAAGCCGGCGGCCGGCGGCTGCCCCGCCGATCTCGTTGGCGAGGATCAGACGGCGTTGTCCCGCCTTGAGCAGGACCGCGGCCTGGCGGATATCGGCAACCGTCGAGCCCCAGGCGCCTGCCGTAAGAAGCATATCCGACAGTGCCGTCGACATCGGCGTCTTGGCATGCGGCGCGATTTCGGCGCCGTGGCTCTTCACATAGGCCATCATCATCTCGACATTGTTGGAGAAGGCCTGCCGGTCGAGCGAGATCAGCGGCAAGGCCATCCTGCCGTCATAGGGCTTCCATCCCTGCTTGCCGATTGCCGCGAGTGGGAGCGGTGGATGGCCTGGAGGAAAGCCGCGCACCCGGTCATCGATCAGCATAGCTTCCTCCGCAATATGAAGGTCAGGCAAGGCGACCTCCCTGGACCTCGGCCGCGTCGTCTATACCGAGGCGGTAGGTGTCGTTTGCGGTGACAAAGAACAAGGCGCGTTGTTCATCGAGAGACAATTGCGAGGCGATCGTGCGAAAGGTCAGATAGACGTCGTCGAAGGAAGCGTACAATCCCGCGACTGGAAAATCGCTCGCGAACATGGCGCGCGTTGGGCCGAAACAATCGAGGCAATGCTCGATCACCGGGCGCAGGCTTTCGAGCGTCCGCTGGTTATCGTAAGCGACGAGATCGGAGATCTTCAGGCGCACGTTCGGCTCATTGCCGAGCGCCTGCAGGCCTTGGCGCCAGAGCGTCATGCCTTCAGGCGTCCGGTCGATGGGGCTTCCGCCGTGATTGAGCACGAACAGCGTTTCAGGACTGGCACGCACAAGCTCGAGCGCATCCTTCATCTGCCATGGATAAAGCATCAGGTCGAAGACCAGCCCAAGCCGCGCAGCGTAGGCCAGCCCTGCCCGCCAGGCGGGATCGTCCATCAGATCTGCGCGTCGCGCAAAACTCTTCGCCGGGTCCGGATGCCAACTCACAATATCACGGATGCCGACGACATTTGGGTTTGCCGCTTCCGCCTCAAGCAGGCGCATGGGGTCCGGCGCGTCAAGAGGAACCCGCGCGATATAACGGCGCGCCACACCGGAGCTGCGGTCGAGGCTATCCAGCCAGCCGGTCTCTTCCAGTGGATGCGCATCGGACCAGCCGGCTTCCACATGGATGGTTGCAACCACGTTCTGGCGCACGGCGTCGACACGATAATCTTCGATGCCGTAGTTGCGCAGGATCGGTGTGAGGCTTCCGAAAGCCGTCTCCCCGCCGGTCGCCCGCGCTTTCTGAAGCCAGGGATGGCGCTCTAGCGTAAGATCCCAGAGGTGATGATGCGGGTCGATCAACGGCCCGTTATAGCATCCGGTCATCGGCGCGCCTCGCGGCCGGATACGAGGAGGAGCGCAAGGATCAGCGTACCGAACATGATGGACCGCCAGCCGGGTGAGGCGTTGACGACCGTGATCAGCGCCGTCGTCGTCACGAGTAGGATCGCACCGGGAATGGTACCGGCATAGGTGCCACGGCCGCCTAGAATGGACGTGCCGCCGAGCACGACGGCCGCGATCGAGGTCAGCAGATAGGGATCGCCGATGCCGACATAGCCCTGCCGGTTCATGCCCAGCACGAGAATGCCGGCGAGGCCCGCGAAAAAGCCCGACAGTGTATAGACAAGCAGCGTGTTGCGTTCGACGCGGACGCCGGAAAGTCGGGCAACCAGCGGGTTCGCACCAAGCGCAAGGACACGTGCGCCGGTCGGCATGCGATGGATGAGCAGCAGGACGGCAACCGAGACGACAAGCCAAAGCGCGATGCCTGCCGGAATGCCGAGCGGCCGCGCCTGGCCGAGCAGAATGACCGCCGGATTGCTGACGGTGATCGCGCTGCCACCGGCGATGATGACAAGCAAGCCTTGCAGGAAGGTCGCCATGGCAAGCGTCATGATGATCGGCGGCACGCGAAGATAGGCCGAGCCTGCACCGTTCATGAGGCCGATGCCGGCGGCGATGGCAAGGGATGTCGCGATGCCGACGAGGCCGGTCGGATCCCAGGCGGGCGAGATGAGCGGCAGCAGAATTGCCGTGACGGTGATCACTGCGCCGACGGAAAGATCGATGCCGCCCATCAGGATGACGAGCGTCTGGCCGGCAGCCGCAATGCCGATCACCGCGGCGAGTTCGAGCAGGTAGCGCAGATGGCCGTAGGCCCCGAAACCGCGCAGCGTGAAGCTTGCGACGATCCAGACGAGCGAGACCAGAAGGAAGGTCAGGAGCGGCGGGTTGCGGAATGCGGTCCTGATGACGTTCATTGCCTTGCCTTCCATTGTGCGAGAAGTTCCGGAACCGCGACCGCGCCGACGATGATCAGGCCCTGCGCGACATATTGCGCGACCGGCGGAAAGCCCAGAAAAAACATGACGTTGATCATGACAGAGAGCAGCAGGCTGCCGCAGATCGCGCCGCGCATGGTCCCCTTGCCGCCAAGGAAGCCGACCCCGCCGAGCACGGAGGCGGCAATCGAGTTCAGCGTAAAGGGCGCGCCGATGACCGGATCGCCGGACCCGGTCTGCGCGGCGACGAAGAGACCGGTCAGCGCTGCAAGAAGGCCTGATAGCGCGAAGGCGACGACCTTCACCCGCTCGACCGGGACACCGGAGCGAAATTCGCCGATAGGGTTGTCGCCGGCCGCATAGATGCCAAGGCCGAGCGGCGTTGCGAGAAAGGCTTTCCAGAGCACGAGCGTCATGACGAACAACAGGAAAGCAATGGGCGTATCGCCGGCCAGCGTCGTCGACAGCCACTCGGGAATGAACCCGCCCGGTCGCGGCAGCAGGATGAGCGCGACCCCGGTTATGATGAAGGAGCCGGCGAGCGTGACGATGATCGCCGGAAGCCTCAGATGCGTCACGATGGCCCCAATGACGGCGCCGATCGCGAGACCGGCGAGTGCGACCGCAAGAATGCCGCCGGGGACGCCGAGCGCCCCCTCCATTGTCGTCGCGGCGATCACTGCCCCAAGGCTCACCAGCGGCCCGATCGCCAGCGTGATGCCGCCATTCAACATAAGCACTGCCTGCGCCATGGTGACGAGCGCAAGCGGGAACCAATTCTGCGTGAACTTCGAAAAGCCGCTGATGGAAAGAATGCCCGGAAAGAGCACGACGTAGAGGATGAGAAAGGCGGAGACGACCAGATAGACGCCACTGAGGCCGCGGTTACGGCGGAGCTGGATCAGGCCATAGAGCCTGCCGGATGACGAAACTACGCTCATGCTGCCACTCCCTGTGTCGTGACGCCCATGGCCGCACCGACGATCGCCCCTTCGCTGATCGCAGCGCCCGATAGCGTCGCCACAACGTGCCCTTCGCGCAGAACCACGACGCGGTCGCAAAGATGCACCAGCTCAGGCGTGTCGGAACTCGCCAGGATAACCAACCGTCCCTCGGCGGCGAAGGCGCGGAGCATGAGGTAGATTTCGCGCTTGGTTTCGATGTCGACGCCGCGCGTCGGATCGTTGAGCAGTAGCACGGACGGATCGAGCGGCAGCCATTTGGCGAGCGCCACTTTCTGCTGGTTACCGCCGGAAAGCGCCTGCACCGGGCGGGCCGTATCGCCCTTGATCGTCAGGCGACGCGCGAGGTCGGCGACAAGGCCATCTTCGGCCCGCAGGTCGCGCAGCCCCTTTCTGGCGAGCCGCCCGAGCGAGGGCAGGATGAGATTGGATGCGATGGAATGAGGCAGCACCAGCCCCTCATGTTTGCGGTCGGCCGGGACATAGACGATGCCGGCCGCATTTGCCTCGCCGACATGGGCGGGCAGGCAGGGTTTTCCGGAAATCTCCGCTCGGGCAGCCGAGGCCGGAATTGCGCCATAGAGGCCGAGCAACAAGTCTTCCTGCCCCTGCCCCACGAGCCCGCCGATGCCGACGATCTCGCCGGCGCGAGCGGAGAAGCCGATGTGGCGCACCTTACCGGCGGAAAAGTCTTCGACGCTGATGCGCGTCGCGCCGGGCGTTGCGGCTGGACGCGGCGGGAACAGGTCGCCGGTCTCGCGGCCGACCATAAGGCGCACCAGTCCTTCGCCATCGATGCCGGATAGCGACTGATCTGCCGTGACGCCGCCGTCCTTCAGCACCGTGACATGCGAGCAAAGCGCCTGCACCTCATTGAGGCGGTGAGAAATATAAAGAAGTGCGATGCCGCGCTTCCTCAGCGTCTCGATGACCTGGGCAAGGATGCCGGCTTCATGAGCTGACAGCGACGAGGTCGGCTCGTCCAGAATGAGCACGCAAGGCTTGCGGAACAGCGCCTTGGCAATCTCCACCATCTGACGGCGGCCGAGCGCGAGATCGGCAACCGGCATGTCGATGGGTTCGGTAAGCCCCACCATGTCGCAGACTTCCCGCACGCCGCGATGAAGCGCTTCATAATCGATGAGGCCGAACCGGCGCGGAAACGCGCCGAGCCCGATATTCTCAGCAATCGAGAGGTTCGCCGTGAGGCTCAGCTCCTGCTGGACCACGGCGATACCCGCCGCACGCGCAGCCGCCGGACTGAAGCGTCCGACGGGCTTGCCGTCAACGACGATGGAACCACTGTCGGGCTGGAGAGCACCGGACAACAGGTTGATCAGCGTAGACTTGCCGGCGCCGTTTTCTCCGAGCAGGGCATGAACCCTGCCCGGAAGAAGGGCGATGTCGACGCCCTTCAAAACGGGATTGCCGAAAAATCCCTTGAACACCTGCCGGGCTTCCAGCAGGGGATTTTCTTCCTTCATGACGGCTTCCTTCAAGACGAATTACTGGGCAAGCAGCTTGTCGAAGAGCGCCTTGTCGTAGTCCGAGTAGATATATCCGTCGGCCGGGAACTTGTCGGCTTTTGCGAGATAGCCGCCGATCGAGCTGTCATCGATAACCGGCAGCGGCACCTTGACGAAGGCCGGAACGTTCTTGCCCTGCAGCGCCTGCACGGCCGCATAGACGGAGAGCGCGCCGAGCCAGTTGGGCTGCATGGTCGCCCAGCCCTTCAGACCCTTCTCCTTCCAGAGTTCCAGGAACTGCCGCGCGTTTTCGCCTGTCGTCGGCACCTGGTCACGACCCTGACGCTCGAAGGCAAGAACGGAGCCGGCCGAAAGCGCGCCGCCAAGCGACAGAACGCCATCGATTTGCTGGTTGGCAAACAGCAGGCTTGTCATGGCTTCCTGGGACGGCGCGACGTTATATTCCGTGTTGGTTTCCGTGATGATCTGAATACCCTTGTTCGCATCGAGCACCGGCTGCGCACCCTTGCGGCGGTCATCGCTGACGGAAACGCCGGCGGGACCGTTCATGATGATGATCTTCCCCTTGCCGTGAAGCTGATCGACCATCCACTGCGCAGCCCTTGCGCCCCATTCGCTGGAGTCCGTGTTGATCTTCGCCGTCAGATTTTTGGTGTCCACGAGGCTGTCGAAATTGACGACGGCAATGCCCTTCGAGCATGCGTCGGAGATGACGCGGTCGAGAGCCGTGGACGAACCGGCTTCGACAATGATGGCATCGAGGTTCGCGTCGATCATCGATTGGATCTGCTGGATCTGCGTCTGGGCGTTGCCCTGTGCATCGGTGATCTTCAGGTCCTTGACGAGGCCGTCTTTCTTCAGAGCAGCCACTTCATCGGTGATCGTGCCCTCGGTCTGCTTCATCCAGGTCGGGACGGAATAGATGTTCGCCCAACCAATCGTATAGGGCGCCTTGCGATCACCCTTGATGCAATTGGCTGCGGCCGACGCCGTGCCGGCCGAAAAGGCAAGAAGGACCGCAGCGGCGGCAGCACCCGCGAGAAGGCGGTTGCGCAGCGAAGCTGAGGTGCAGTTCTCAAAATTCTTCATGTCGTTCCCCTTTTGTGTGCGGCAGCGTTTGCGCTTGCCATCTGTTTGTGTCCGCTATATTGTACATATGATCTTTATACCGGACGTCGGCGATCTTATGCCGATTTTTTCCCCTCGCAAGAGGGGTGCAAAAATTTCGTTCGCGACGAGTGGCGGGATCGATTGACAGATGCAGCGGACGGCTTGAAAAGCTTGTGCCGGACTAGGAACGGGAATCGACGACGATGGATGCAGTTCAGGACGAAGCAGGCGGCAAGCGCGCCCGAGGGCTCGACCGCGCTTTCGAGATCCTCGATTTCCTGCGCCACAAACGGCAAGCCCTGAAGCCGAACGAAATCGCTGCGCAGATCGGCGCGCCGCGCTCATCGGTTTACGAGCTCGTCAACCTATTGCTGCACAACGGCATTCTTGAATTTACGGGTGGCGAAGGGCGCGTCTATCTCGGCCGCAAGCTCTATTTCCTGGGCGCGGCTTATGAGAACCACTTCGATTTCACCCGCGAATGTGAGGCGACGCTCGAGAAGCTTGCCGACGAAACGCGGGAAACGGCACAGTTCTGCGTGCTGGATGGAAACAAATACACGGTCGTCCGCATGCGGGAAGGCGCCCGGCCATTCCGCATCTCGACGGATATCGGCCAATCGGTTCCGATCCCGTGGACTGCCTCCGGCCGCCTGCTCGTCGCACACCTGTCCGATCAGGAAATCCTGAACTTCATTCCTTCGGATGATTTCCGCCTGCCGAGCGGCGAATGGCTCGACCCAGAGACCTTCATCGCCGAGGTGCGCAAAGCCGAGTACGAGGGCTTCTTCACCTTCAACAGCATCGTCGACAGCTTCACACACTGTTTTGCCGTACCGATACGCGACCAGGAAGGTCATGTCGCCGGAACGCTCTGCCTCGTCACGCCGCGCGACGACGGCCTTGCGAACCGGGACCGTTACCTCGCCTGCTTGAAAAAGGCGGCCGCCGACCTAAACCAGACCCCATCGAGGCCAAAACGGGCTTAGAGCAATTCCAGGAAAAGTGCGAAGCGGTTTTCCGTCCGGAATTGCGTAAAAACAGAGGGATAGAGCGGGAAAGCGATTCCGTGAGACGCTGAACCGCTCTAGTGCCCGAGCGTAAGGAAGTGCAGAACTCCCCGGTCAGCCGCGACGATCTTGCCAGGTACGCGGCGCTACGACAGCGAAGTGAGCATAGACTTGTGCGTTGCGCATATCGGAGAAGGTCCGAGGAAACCAGCGAACGGCAGAGAGCATGCCGATCAACCTGTCACTCCATAGTCCAATTCTTCATCAAAACCACAACAGAAGGCGCCAGACCTATCCGCTTTGCGAATATTTCTGAAAAATTAATTCATTATTAAATACAATTTAAGCAAATAGCTCTAGTTGAAATCCATTTTTATTAGGGCAACTTTTATGAACATCAGTATTGCAAAGAGCCTTATTGCTTTCGGTGTCGTGATGACCATAGGGCTTTCTGGCTCGGTAGGGTTGCAACAAATGGCCTTGAACCGGCTCAAAGTGAATGGGCCGATCTATGAGCAGGTCGTCAACGGAAAGGATCTCGTTGCCGATATCCTGCCGCCGCCGCTTTTCGTGGTGGAATCCTACATGCTGGTTTTGGAAGCCAGTGATTTTCCGGAGCTCGCCACCGCGAATGCGGCCAAGATCGCCAAACTCCAACTCGACTACAATGAGCGCCGCGCTTACTGGCAAACCTCCAGTCTGCCACAGAGTTTGAAGGATCAACTGGCAAATGCCGTGCTGACCAAATCCGATGTCTTTTGGAAGGAAATGGACGGCGAGGTTCTCCCGGCGCTGGCGGCCAAGGATATGGCAAAAGTCAAGGATCTGCTCGTTCATCTCAAGGGCACGTTTCACCTGCACCAGGATGCCGTTGAAGAACTGGTGACCAGCTCGAACGATTTCCTCTCGGGTCAGGAGTCGGGCGCCCGCGCAGAGATTGACCGCTGGACCATATTCTCGCTCTCCGCTGCAGGCGGGTCGATACTTCTGCTGGTTGGCGGGACACTCCTTTTGCGACGCAGGGCGATCGTGCCCCTGGAAAGGATGAGAGCCTATATGGGCGTGCTTGCTGGTGGCGATTACACCGGGGAAGTGCCACATTCCGAACGCTCCGATGAAATCGGCGCGATGGCGAAGTCGGTTGCGGTGTTCAAAGCGAAGGCTCGGGAGCACCAGCGGCTCGAGACGGAAGCGGAAGCCAATCGCACGCTTTCCGAACAGGAACGCGCGGCGCAGGAGCAAGTCCGCGCGCGGGAGGCGGCAGATATCAAGTTCGCGGTCGATGCGCTCGCCGGCGGTCTCGGCCAGCTCGCCAGTGGCAATCTCACACATCGGATAGACGTCGCCTTCGCGCCGCCGCTCGACGTCGTGCGCCGAGACTTCAACGCTGCGGTAGAACGGCTTGAGGACGCTCTTCGCAAGGTCGGCCAAAATGCACAGTCGATTGCGACCGATTCCAATCGGGTCAGGTCGGCAACCGACGACCTATCCAAACGGACGGAACAGCAGGCTGCTTCTGTCGAGGAGACCGCCGCAGCCCTCGAACAGATCACCACCACGGTCACGGATTCCAGCCGTCGCGCCGACGAGGCTGGTAGATTGGTCGTAACGGCGCGCGAAAATGCGGAAAAATCCGGTGATATCGTTCGCCGCGCGATCGCTGCGATGGGTGAGATCGAGGCATCCTCGAACGAGATTTCCAACATCATCGGCGTCATCGACGATATCGCTTTCCAAACGAACCTTCTTGCCCTGAATGCAGGTGTCGAAGCGGCGCGCGCTGGCGAAGCCGGAAAGGGCTTTGCCGTCGTCGCGCAGGAAGTCCGCGAGCTTGCACAACGCTCGGCGGCGGCTGCCAAGGAGATCAAGACGTTGATCAACACCTCCGGCGACCAGGTGAAGAATGGCGTGGCGCTCGTCGGGGATACCGGCCAGGCGCTCGACGAGATCGGCCAGCAAGTGGCGGCCATCAATGCCAACGTGGCGGCGATCGTCGAAGCCTCGCGAGAACAGGCAATCGGCCTCAAAGAAATCAACCAGGCGGTCAACACCATAGATCAGGGCACGCAACAGAATACGTCCATGGTCGTGGAATCCAACGCCGCCAGCCATAGCCTTGCGAACGAAGCAGAAGCTCTCTTTAATCTGCTCGGCCGCTTCCGGATCGGCGCGGCCAATCAGCCGGCCGCAGCCTCTGTTGCAGAAGCACATAAGCGACATAGGCCTGTGGAGTCGCCGGCACGTCGACTGACAGCGAAGTTGGCAGGCGCTCTCGGAGGGACAGCCGTGGCAGAGGCCGCCACCTCCTGGAAAGAATTCTAAGGCGCGAAACAAATATCTATGGCGAGGTGATTACCACCTCGCGCGGATGAGCGTTTCCATCGGGCAAGCGGCCTTCGCCTGAACGGCGGGCGCCGCTTACCCGATGGCTGAGAGCACGGCAGTCCGCAGTACACGCGACAACTGTCCTGTGACCCGACATCAGAATATCGCAATGCCCGATGGCAGACCGTCGACGCCGAGGTTTCATTCCGGGACCTGTCAGAGCACCATCATGAGCAAGGCATGGCCTTCCAAGCGACTAGATTCGTTGCACAAAAGCGCGCGTTAACGTTTCCGTACTTGCGCGCCACGGACCCGTTTTTTCGTTATCCATATTTTGCGACCCTCACTTGCTAGCTAATTTTCATTACGCTAAATTACGCAAGAGTTAGTTGTATCTATCGTCGCCATTCGGCGGCGCTCAGGGTTGTCAACGCGGGTTCTTCGTCTATCACCATGATCTGGAATCATCGCATCACACGTATCGCTGTCGGACTGTTGCTGCTGACGATCGCCATCATCGTCTCATTACCGGCAATTACCGGCTTTACGAGCCGTGACGGCACCGTCAATGCTCGTTTCGCCATCGTCAACGCCCCCATCGACGGCATGATTTCAGGAGAGCCCGCCAAGGTTGGCACACCTGTCAACGAGGGCCAGACGCTTGCGGAAATCAACAACCCACGCGTCAACAGGGCAATCCTTGCGTCGCTCGAGGCGGATCGCAATACGGCGCGCGACCGCGTCGTGGCGCTGAAGGCGGAGCGAGACGCGCTTACCGCCCTTCGCGAGCAGCTATCCAAACGCCTGGACATTTTCAGGGAAGCGACGATTTCCAATCTGGAACGCGAAGTGGAGATCCTGAGAAAGAAAGTCCAGGTCTCCCAAGCCCAGGATCTTGCCGCACAGGTCGACCTGAGCCGCCGAATGGATCTTGAATCAAAAGGCATTCTCACGCAGAGGATGGTCGACGCCGCGCGCGCCGCCGGAGCTGCAACCGGCGGCGAGGTCGAAATCAGCAATCTGACCGTCGATCAGTTGGAGCAAAGGCTCACTGCGCTTCGCCAGGGTATATTTGCGTTCGGCGACGGGCAGAATGATGTGCCTTATTCGCGACAACGCCAGGACGAAGTTATCGTCCGGATCGGTGACTTGAACTCCCGCATAGCGGAAAATGAGACACGCGCCGCCGAAGTCGACAAGCAGTTGATCGAAGAACGAAACCGCGTCGGCAGCCTTGAGTCCGCAACCGCAATAGCCCCGTTCGATGGGGTGGTTTGGAGCAGGAGTATCGTCAACGGCTCCAATGTCGTGCTCAACAGTGAGCTGATGCGTCTCCTCGACTGCCGGGAGATGTTTGTCGATATCCTTGTTCCCGAGGTCGATTATGACGAGATTTATCCTGGGCTTGCTGCGCAGGTGCGGTTGTTCGGGCGCAGCGATGTCTTCAACGGCACGGTGGTTTCCGTAAAAGGCAGTTCAGCGGCTGTCGACAGTGATTCCTTTGCAGCCAGCCTGCCGGTGTCGTCGCAGCGCAATGCCCGCATTCGGGTTCATCTCGATCCGTCTTTCATGAACGACGACTTTGCGAATTTCTGCCAGGTCGGGCGGACGGTTCAGGTGCGGTTTCCCAAACACGGTATCGGCTTGACGAATTGGGTTAAAAACCTGTGGTTCAGTATCTTCTAGCGCTGGCTCCGACCTTTGTCGTTTTGGCCCTTTTTCTGCTGGGGCCGTTCAATTGGTCGCGCCACCATACCTGGACAAGGGCAATCACCTGCGCCTTCGTCGGAGCGATCGCGTTACGCTATATACTTTGGCGCCTGACGCAAACCGTTCTTCCCTATCCCTATGACGGCCTCAATTTCTATTGGGTGTGGTTTGTCTTCATCGTCGAGATGCTGGCCTTTACGGAGGTCGTGCTTTTCCTTGTGCTGATGAGCCGTTACGTCGATCGAAGCGCCGAAGCCGACAAGCTGGCGCGGGTCTTCTTTGCGCGCAACGAGCGGGAGCTGCCGACGGTGGATGTCTTCATTCCCACCTACAACGAACCGCTCGACGTGCTCGAAAGAACCATCGTTGGAGCGTTGTCGCTCGACTATCCAGCCGACAAACTCAGAGTATACGTGCTCGACGACCAGCGCCGAGACTGGCTCAAGAGATTTTGCGAGGAAAAGAACGCAATTCACGTCACGCGCGGCGATAATTCGCACGCCAAGGCTGGCAACATGAACAACGGGCTGAAGGTCAGCTCGGGCGACTTCGTCGCCGTCTTCGATGCGGATTTTGTGCCATACCGGAATTTTCTGCGTCGGACGCTGCCTTTCTTTTCCGATGAAAGCGTCGGCATCGTCCAGACGCCGCAACATTTTTTCAATGTCGATCCGGTGCAATCGAACCTCGGGCTGGAGAATATCTGGCCGGATGAGCAGCGCTTGTTTTTCGACGAGATCGCTCCCAGCAGAGATGTGTGGGACGTCAGTTTTTGCTGCGGCTCGTGTTCGATCGCCCGGCGCAAAGCAATCGACGCGATCGGCGGCTTTCCAACGGAGTCCATCACGGAGGATCTGCTGACGACGTTGTCCATGCTCAACATGGGCTACAAGACGCGCTACTTGAACGAGCGTCTGTCGATGGGACTGGCAGCCGAAAACCTAACCGGCTATTTCGTGCAGCGCGAGCGGTGGTGTCAGGGCGGCATTCAGACGCTCTACCTGCATAATGGCCCGCTGCGCGGCCCGGGATTGTCGCTGTTTCAACGGATCATGTTCCTGCCGGCATCGTGGCTGGTGCAATATCTGGTCCGTTTCATGATATTGATCGTGCCGATCGTCTATCTTTGGTTCGGGCTGCTGCCGCTCTATTTTACCGATATCGCCGACTATGTTTCCTACCAGATTCCGCTGCTGACGGCCTATTTCCTGCTGATGCTGTGGATAACACCGACGCGTTACCTGCCGATCATTTCAAGTGCCGTCGGGACATTTTCGACCTTCCGAATGCTGCCGACTGTCGTGTCCAGCTTGATCCGGCCGTTCGGCAAACCATTCAGGGTGACGCCGAAGGGTAGCGGCAACGAGGCGAACCAGTTCGACAGATACACGTTTACCTGTATCGCGAGCCTGATCGCGATCACCGCCGCCGGTCTGCTGATCAACATCGTGCCGGAAACCACCAATGTTCAAGGACAGTTTTCGCCGATCGCGGCCTTGTGGGCAGGTATCAATATCATTGTTTTGATCATCGCCTCTCTTATCTGCTTTGAAAAGCCCCGGCGATTGTTTCACGCATTCAAACTGGAAGAGGCTGCCACGGTTGACGGTATCCCTGGAGAGGTCGTCAGCCTGGCGCTGGACAAAGCAGTCGTCGCAGTGCCCGTTGAAACCCAGTTTCAGTCTCGATCAGTCTCGCTAAAGTTTGACGGCTTCGCGCCATTCGCCGCAGAGCTCAAGCAGGTCACCCAGCGGCGAAGGAGCATCGCTCGCGGTGGCGACAAGCAAGCTTACTATCTTCATCTGTATTTCGATCTCAGCAAATCCGATCGCGACAGAATGATTGTGAAGCTCTACACCGGTGAATATTCGCAGGACATCCACGACATCGACAAAGTCGCCGTCTCGGTCAATCTTCTGCTGCGTTCGTTCGGGCGAACGCGCACCCTGTAATCGGAATCCCTTTGCGGCGGAAACCGATAGGCTCCCGCCGCAAACGTGACCTTTACTCGCCCCCTCAAGCCGCGAGCAGATCGTCGGCTGGACCGAAGAACTCGTAGTGAATGCGGTTCGACGGCACACCCACAAGCGACAGCGCCGAAACCGCGGAACGCAGGAAAAGACGCGGTCCGCAGATATAATAATCCGCCTCGCCGACCGGAGTATTGGAGACCAGCCAGTCGTCGGTGATAATGCCTGCTACGTCGTAATCCCGGTCTGCGGTTTCGTCGGCAAGCGGCGTTTGGTGAAAGTCGGTGACGCGTACCGCCTTGGCCCCTGCCGCAAGCGCGCGGACATGATCGCGCATCGCATGCGTCTCGCGATCATGCGTGCCGTGGACATAGTGGACCGGCACGTCATGGCCCTCGGCGACCAGCGCCTCCAGCATTGCCACCATCGGGGTCAGGCCCACGCCGCCAGAGAGCAACACCACAGGACGCTCGGGACGATCGGCGAGGAAGAATTCGCCTGCGGGTGCTGCGACCTTGAGGATCGTTCCCGCCACGGCCTTGTCATGGAGCCATCCCGAGGCAAGGCCGTGCGGCTCGCGCTTCACCGAAATACGGTAGGTTTCGCCGTTCGGCGCCGACGAAATCGAATAGTTGCGCTTGACCGGCGGATGGCCGGGGATATCGAGCCAGAAGGTGAGATATTGCCCCGGCTTGTGGTTCATGACGCTTCCCCCCTCAGCCGGCCGCAGGATGAACGATTGGATGACGGTGCTTTCACGGATGACCTTCTCGACACGGAAATCCCGCCAGCCGTTCCAGCCGCCGGCAACTTCCTTCTGTTCCGTGTAGACGCGCGCTTCGCGCGCAATCAGGATATCGGCAAGGAACCAATAGGCCTCTCCCCATGCGGCGAGGATGTCATCGGTCGCGGCATCGCCCAGCACGGCCTTGATCGCGCCGAGCAGAGCGTCCGCGACATGGGGATAGTGCTCGGGAAGGATCTGAAGCCCGACATGCTTCTGCGCAATCCTCTCCACAGCAGGCGCAAGCGCGCCCAGATTGTCGATGTTGCTGGCGTAAGCAAGGATCGCTCCGGTTAGAGCCCGCGGCTGCGAACCAGCATCACCGTGATGCGACTGATTGAACAGATCCCGAATTTCCGCATTTTGGAACATCCGCGCATACATCTCCTTTACGATCTCGAGACCGTGGGCTTCGAGCGCGGGAACGGTGGCCTTGACCAGCGCGATGGTCTGCGTGCTGAGGGGCTGCTTCATCGATATCTCCTGTGATTTGAGTGATTTCGGGGGAGGCTGAAAACGTGCGATCGGCCGCCATTAGCGGTTGAATGTGGATCGGCGATCATTTCATTGAAGATCGGACCGATCTTCGTATCGGCCGGGGCATGAGCATAAAACACATCGATGAGGTGACCTAGCCCCTTGCCACCAAGCGTAAACCCCGCCATTGCCGAACTCCAAATCATGCATCCAGAATGCATCTATATCTTCGTCGGAAAACATGCAACAAGAATACATCATTAGGAGACATGCAGATGCGAATGACGCGCTACACCGACTATGCCATGCGCGTGATGCTCTATCTTGGCAGGGAGCCGGACAAGTTATGCTCGATCGGCGATATCGCACGCGGCTATGCCGTCTCGCAGAACCATCTGATGAAGATCGTCAACGATCTGGTGAACGCCGGCTATCTTGAGAGCGTGCGTGGGCGTCACGGCGGCATACGTCTTGCTAAGCCACCCGCCGAAATCAATATCGGCGCACTAGTCCGTCACACGGAGGACGACTTTGATCTGGTCGGCTGCGGCTCCTGCATCATCGCGCCCGCCTGCGGTCTTACCAGCGTATTGGACGAAGCGCTGCAATCTTTTCTGACAACGCTCGATCGCTATTCCCTGGCCGATGTCCTTGCACGCAAGGGCGATTTCAAACATCTGCTGAAAGCGTCATAAAACAAAGTCGCAGGCCTTGGCGGCCAAGCTCCGCCAACTCAGTCCTTTGCCATCAGTCCGTGCAGAATAACATCCATATGCGCTTCGAAAAATGCGTCGACGTCCTGTGGTATGCGATCTGCGAAGATCATCTTCGATATACATAGCGTCACGGCCGCTCCTATCACCGTATCGGGAATCTTGATTGCTGGCGCATCTCGCAGTTCGCCGGCGGCAACTCCGTCTTCAAAAAGCTTTTGTGTCGCATCCATAAGCGGGACGATGAATTCTTCATGATGGCGATCCACGACCTGAGGAAAGCGTGCCCCCTCAGCGATCACAAAGCGGAGGAGTTCTCTCGTGTTCCGGTCCAGCACGATGCGATCGTAGGCCATGCGGAGAAAGGCCCTGATCCTTTCCGAGTAGGGGCCGCTCAGTGTCTTTGCGTAGGCGCTGACATCGGAAAACGACACGGAGATGCGACGAAGCATCTCCTCAAACAGCCGCTCTTTGGTGTCGAAATAGAAGTAGATCGTCCCCTTCGTCACGCCAACGCGACTGGCGATGTCCTCGACGCGTGTCGCCACATAGCCCCGCTCTACGAACTCTTCGAAGGCCGCATCGAGGATCTCATTGGGCCGTTGCGCTTTCCGCTGCGCGCGCAACCCCATTTGTTTTCCTGCTGACATCTCACGTCCTCCCTGGCTCGGGATACTTCGCCACAATCGCTTCCATAGTCACCAACTATTTCATTGACTAATCAGTCAGTCAATAATATTTGGCTGGACACGAACATGAAATCCGCGATCGAGGGGATGAAATGGGTAAATGGGCAATCATCATGGGGTTCGCGCTGACGCTCGCGCTTTCCTCATGCGATCAGAATGACAAGCAGGCCAAGCAAGTGCCGCAGAGCGTCAGAACCGTTGAGGCAGCGCTCAGCAAACCCACGGCAAAGACGACCGTGACCGGCGAAGTGAAGGCCCGGATTGAATCGGAGCTTTCGTTCCGCGTCAGCGGTCGGATTGTCGAGCGAAACGTCGATGTCGGAGCGAAGGTCAAGGCCGGCGACCTGCTGGCCAAGATAGATCCGCAAGAACAGCAGGCAGACGTCGATGTGGCAACCGCAAGCCTTCAGGCAGCCGAAGCACAGTTGACGCAGGCACAATTGGCGGACGCACGCCAGGAAAGCCTCTTCAAAAACCAAGTCACCACCCGAGCTGCCTACGATGCCGCCCGGGAGACGCTTCTGACCGCTCAAGGGACTGAGGAGGCAGCCAAGGCTCAGCTTGAAACCGCCAAGGATGCGCTTTCCTATACCGAACTTCGCGCCGACGCGGACGGGATCATCACGGAACGCAACGCCGAGGTCGGCCAGGTGGCGCAGGCGGCTCAGTCCGTATTCACGCTCGCCCATGACGGTCCGCGCGATGCGGTCTTCAATGTCTTCGAGTCGCTGTTTCTCAAGGAGCGCCCCGACAAGCAGGTTGAGGTCGCCCTGATTTCCAATGCCGCCAGGCGGGTATCGGCGACGGTGCGTGAGATATCGCCGACGATCGATGGCACTACGGGCACGATCAGGGTCAAGGTCGGGCTGGAAAATGGTGCCAGCATGCCGCTCGGAGCGGCGGTCACGGGGACGTTCAGCATGCCGTCGGCAGAAGCAATCGTCCTGCCGTGGGGCGCCATGGCATCGGCGGGCGGCCAGCCGGCGGTCTGGGTCGTCGACCCCGCCACGAGCGAGGTCTCCTTACGCAAAGTTCAAGTCGCGGAATATGACACCGGACAGTTCGCGGTCAGTGCCGGACTTAAGCCACATGAGATCGTGGTTGCTGAAGGCGGCAAATTCCTGCGCCCCGGCCAGCACGTCGACCATTCCCAAGAGGCCGCGAAATGAGAAACTTCCTGATTGCAGCATCGTTGCTGCTGGCAACGTCGATGCTGACCTCCTGCGACGCGAAGCCCGCCCAGTCCGAACAGAAAATACGGCCGGTTCTGTCGACGATCATCAAACCAGAGCCCGTCATCAGCCTGAAACTGCCTGGCACGATCGAACCGAGAATCGAGACGGAACTTGGCTTTCGCGTGCTAGGCCGGGTCGTCGCGCGTGACGTCAATGTCGGCGATCTCGTCACCAAGGGACAGGTGGTCGCCGCCATCGATCCCCTTTCACTCGAGCTTGCTGTCCGCAGCGCCCGCGCCGACCTTTCAAACAGCCAGGCGCAATTGACCAATGCCTCGACATCGGAAGAACGCCAGCGCGCGCTTGCCGAATCCCGATCGGGCAGCGAAGCCGCTCTCGAAAGCGCCGAGCAGGCGAAAAAGTCAGCCGCCGCTTCCGTCGCCAAAGCGCAAGCCAATCTGGCGAAAGCGGAAGAACAGCTTGGCTATGCCCAGTTGGAAGCGGAGTTCGATGGCGTGGTCACAGCGACATCGGCGGAGATCGGCCAGGTCGTCTCGGCTGGACAAACCGTCCTGACTGTTGCGCGTCCGGACGTGCGCGAGGCGGTCATCGATATCCCAGAGGCAAGCCTTGACGGCCTGAAGCCGGGTTCGCCGTTCGAGATCGCCCTGCAGCTTGATCCGGCCATAAGGGTCACAGGCATCGTACGCGAAATTGCGCCTGAAGCGGAGGCGACCACGCGGACGAGGCGCACAAAGATAACGCTTGCCAATCCGCCGGACGCATTCCGTCTGGGTTCGATCATTACGGCAAGCGCTGTCGTCGACAGCGCGCCGACCATCTCTCTCCCATCGACCGCCATCCTAGACAAAGACGGCCAGCCCGGCGTCTGGGTGATCGACCCTCAGAAAGCGACGGTATTCCGCAAGGCAGTAACCCTCGATAGCTCCTTTAGCGATCCGGACCGGGTACGGGTCCTCGGCGGCCTCCAGATCGGCGATCAAGTAGCGATTGCCGGCGTCCATCACCTGACCGAAGGCCAGAAGGTCAAACTCACGCAGGAGAACCAACTTTGAAGACCTTCAACCTCTCCGACTGGGCGCTCGAACACCGTTCGATGATCTGGTACTTCATGATCGTCTTCCTTCTCGCCGGCGTGTTTTCCTATATGGGGCTCGGCCGCGAAGAAGACCCCTCCTTCACCATCAAGACCATGGTCATCCAGGCGCAATGGCCAGGCGCTTCCGCCGAGGAAGTCACCAAGCAGGTGACCGATCGCATCGAGAAGAAGCTGGAAGAACTCGAATCGCTGGACCACACCCGCAGTGTCACCACCGCGGGGCAGACGACCATTTTCGTCGAACTGCTTCCAACGACAAAAGCCAAGAATGTGGAAAGCACCTGGGTGCGCGTCCGCAACATGGTCGCGGACATACAGGGCGATTTTCCGTCCGGCGTGGTTGGACCGTTCTTCAACGACCGCTTCGGCGACGTCTACGGCAATATCTTCGCCTTCACCAGCGACGGCCTCTCCCAGCGGCAGCTTCGCGACCTCGTCGAAGATGCGCGCGCCCGTATTCTCACTGTTCCGAACGTCGGCAAGGTCGATATCATCGGGGCGCAGAACGAAGCGGTCTATCTTGAATTCTCCACCCGCAAGATCGCCGCGCTCGGCATCGATCGCCAGTCCATCATCTCGACGCTGCAGGCGCAAAACGCCGTCACCCAATCCGGTTTCGTCGAGGCGGGGCCCGAGCGCATCGCGCTTCGCGTGGGCGGCCAGTTTGCTTCGGAGGATAGCCTGCGCGCGATCAACCTCCGGGTCAACGACCGCTTCTTTCCTCTGACCGATGTCGCGACGATCAAGCGCGGCTATGTCGATCCGCCGTCTGCGCTTTTCCGCTTCAATGGCCAGCCGGCCATCGGCGTTGCGATCGGCATGAAGCAGGGCGCCAATCTGCTTGAATTCGGCAAGGCTCTGGAAAAGAAGGTCGATGAGATCGTCAGCATTTTGCCGGTGGGCGTCGATGTTCATCAGGTTTCCGATCAGCCGGCCGTCGTCGATGAGGCTGTTTCAGGCTTTACCCGCGCGCTCTTCGAAGCAATCGCCATCGTGCTTGCGATCAGCTTCATCAGCCTCGGGCTGAGAGCGGGCCTGGTCGTTGCGATCTCCATTCCGCTCGTCCTTGCCATTACATTCCTCGTGATGACCTATGCGGGCATTTCGCTGCAGCGCATCTCGCTCGGCGCCCTGATCATCGCACTCGGCCTCTTGGTCGACGACGCCATGATTGCCGTCGAGATGATGGTGGCACGTCTGGAGGTCGGCGACGACCTGCGCAAGGCGGCGACCTACGTTTACACCTCGACGGCCTTCCCCATGTTGACCGGCACGCTCGTCACCGTCGCGGGCTTCATTCCGATCGGCCTCAACGACAGTGCCGCCGGCGAGTTCACCTTCACGCTCTTCGTCGTGATCGCAGTATCGCTGCTGGTCTCCTGGATCGTCGCGGTTCTCTTCACCCCACTGCTAGGGGTGACGATCCTGCCCAAAACCATGAAGAAGCATCACGAGAAGAAGGGCTGGTTCGCTTCGCTATTCTCGGGGACTCTCGCAACCGCGATGCGCTTCCGGTGGGCGACCATCGCGCTCACCATCGTTGCCTTTGGATTTTCCATCTTCGGCATGGGCTATGTGCAACAACAGTTCTTCCCGTCATCGGATCGGCCGGAACTGATCGTCGACTGGAACCTGCCGCATAACAGCTCGATCACCGAAACGAACCGGCAGATGGCCCAGTTCGAACGGGAAATGCTTGCCAACAATCCGAGCATCGATCACTGGTCCAGCTATATCGGCCAGGGTGCGCCGCGCTTCATCCTCTCCTTCGACGTGCAGACGCCTGACGTTACCTTCGGCCAGACGGTCATCGTGACGAAGGGGCTGGACGTACGCGACAAAGTGCGGGCCGAGCTTCAGGATTACCTCAAGAAGACTTTCCCCGGAACGGACGCTTTCGTAAAGCTGCTGGATATCGGTCCGCCGGTCGGCAAGCCTGTTCAATACAGGATCAGCGGCCCGGACATCCAAAAGGTCCGCAGCATAGCGCAGGACTTTGCGGGCATCATGGGTGACAACCCATTGCTCAACGGCATCAACTTCGACTGGAACGAACCCGCCCGCGTCATCAAGGTCGACGTGCTGCAGGACAAGGCGCGCCAGCTCGGCGTCTCGTCCGAAGACATCGCCACCACACTCAACAGCATCGTCGAAGGATCGAGCAGCACCCAAATCCGCGATGACATCTACCTTATCGATGTGATCGGACGGGCTCAGACGGAAGAGCGCGGCTCTATCGAAACGCTGCAGAACCTGCAACTGCCAGCCTCGAACGGAAAGGCGGTTCCTCTGTCGGCCGTAGCAACTTTCCGCTACGAGCTGGAGCAGCCGACCATCTGGCGCCGCGCACGCATCCCGACGATCACGATCAAGGCGGGCGTGACTGGCGACGTCCAGCCGGCAACCGTCGTCCAGCAGCTCGACGAGAAGGTCGAGCAATTCAGGAAGACGCTGCCGGTCGGCTACTCGGTCATCGTCGGCGGTGCCGTCGAGGAAAGTGCCAAGGCACAGGGACCGATCGCCGCTGTCGCTCCCATGATGATTTTCGTGATGGCGACTATCCTCATGATCCAGTTGCAGAGCTTCAGCCGGCTGTTCCTTGTCTTTGCGGTCGCCCCCACGGCTCTCATCGGCGTCGTTGCCGCCCTGCTGATGAGCAATGCGCCGCTCGGCTTCGTGGCGATATTGGGTGTGCTGGCGCTGATCGGCATCCTGATCCGAAACTCGGTCATTCTCGTCGTGCAGATCGAGGATCTCAGAAGATCGGGGGTCAGTGCCTGGCATGCCGTGATCGAGGCAACCGAACACCGCATGCGGCCCATCATGCTGACGGCGGCCGCCGCCACCCTGGCCCTGATCCCCATTTCGCGCGAGGTGTTCTGGGGACCGATGGCCTACGCCATGATGGGCGGCATCGTGGTCGGTACAGTCCTGACGCTGCTGTTCCTGCCCGCTCTCTACGTGACCTGGTTCCGGATACCGAGAGAAACGGCAGAAAAAGCGTCGGCATAACGTCAAGCAACGGACCTGCGCTGGAATATTCGAACGGCGCAGGTCCATTTGGGGGGCACGACCATTCAAGACCACGTCGATTGGCTGATCCAACAGGGTATGGCCTGCAACGATATTGGCGACCTCATCGCCGGACTCTGTCGGCGGCTGATCGCGGACGGCTTGCCTTTATGGCAGGCGAGCATCGCAATGCCGTCAATTCACCCCGTTTACCGTGGAGTCATGGCAAGCTTTACGAGGGGTGCGGAGACCGTCACCGAGAATGACGAATATGGGAGCGCCAGCGAGGAAAGCTTTGCCCGCGCACCGGTCTTTTATCTGTTGGAAAACGACCTGCTTTTCGGCAGGTGGAAAATCTCGCGGGGCGAAGGTGTCGAGCTATATCCTGATCTGGCCGAGCTCCTGCAAAAGGGCGGCACTGACCACGTCATCAATCTCGTAGCCTTTCCCACGGAAGTTGCTCTGCGCGGCATGGCCTTCTCGGTGACCACCGATCGTCTCATCGGCTTCTCCGATGCGCATCTCGAAACGCTAAAGGCGCTGCTGCCGAGTCTCGGGCTGACCTGTTACCGCATGGCCGCGACCAAGACGGCAACTGATATGTTGGCAGTCTATACCGGCGCAAGAACCAGCGTGCACATCCTGGGCGGCGAGACGCAAAGAGGCGCAGGTGGCGCGCTTCACGCGGCAATCCTGTTGGCCGATCTCAGCAACTTCACCGCCCTGACGGAATCGCATTCGCGCGACGAGATCGTCGCCATGCTCAACCAGCGCTTCGAACTGGTCGGGCAGAATGTCGAGGAACACAATGGCGAGATACTGAAGTTCATGGGAGATAGCGTTCTTGCAATCTTCCCCGCCGATATCGATTCCCCGAATGAGGCGTGCCGGAATGCCGTTGCGTCCGCTCAGCACATTCTTGCGGCAAACAGGGCTCTGAACGATGACGGCCTCCGCCGATCTGGTCCGCCCGTCGACATCGATATCGTACTGCATCTCGGAGAAGTTTTTTACGGCAATGTCGGCGCGCGCGGCCGACTGGATTTCACGGTAATCGGCCCGGCGGTCAACGAGACATCCAGGCTCGAAAAACTCTGCGACGAACTTCAGCAACATCTCCTGCTTTCCGAAAGCTTTGCAGCGGCCAGCGGCCTCGCATGCGAGCGACTGGGAGATTTCAAGTTGCGCGGAGTTTCAAAGCCTGCGGCCGTGTTCAAACTGGCTTGACGCCCCGCTCCGGCGTCTGAAGGGCAATGGAGGCTTCAATTGGCGAAGTGGACGACGACTCCAGGCCTGACCATACCGGCCAATTCCTCGGCGTCCCAGTTTGTCAGGCGGACGCACCCGTGCGACTGCCCCTTGTCGATGAGTTCCGGATCGGGGGTTCCATGAATTCCGTATGTGGGCTTGTCCAGATCGATCCATACGCTGCCGACCGGCCCATTTGGCCCTTTCGGTATGATCAGAACCTTCTTGTTCTTGCCCTGTTTGAAGTTGAGTTTCGGGTCGTACCGATAGATCGGCATCCTTGCGACGCCTTTCACCTTGTGGGTTCCTGACGGCGAAGGATTGTCCTCACTGCCGATCGTTGCTGGATAGACTACCAATAATGCGTCGTTCCGATCATAGGCCATGACCTGGCCGGTTCCCTTGTTGATCTCGATGCGCTTGACACGGCCTTCCTTCGGCGAACCGGGCGAGACGACCAAAACCGTCTTGCCAGGAGCAAAGTCCGAGCCCGGATTGAGCTTATTCAGCAGGCCGGTGGCCATATGAAACCGTTCCGATAGCCGCTCCGCCACGCTGGTATATCCCATGCTCTTCATCTTCGCTTTTTCACCGTAATCGTCGGGAATGTGGTCAACCAGTCCCTCGGCATCCTCCGGCGTGACGCGGTAAGTCTGGGTGATCGGCGCGTCGCTCTCGAGGCGGGCGACCACATCCGGATCGAGCTTCCCATCGGCTGGAAGGCGATTGAGCGCCTCGAAGCCCGCTATAGCCTTGCTGACATTGTCTCCATAGAAGCCGTCGATCACGCCGGGAGATGCGCCGGCTCGATCGAGCAGCACCTGGAGACGGATGATCGAAGGGTCCGGCTCCTTGGATGCCTTGGCAGGACGCTCCGGCGCGACGGAGGCGAGCGACGCCGTGTTGATCGTCTCAGGGCCGAGCGCTTGCGCGGCTGCACCGCCGAACGACAGCGGGAGCATGAGAATCGCGATCGCAGCGTGGGTCTTCATGAAACGTCCAATGGCCAGAAGCGCATCTTGTTCCGAGGTCCGTGAGAACTCCCATTGCAGGACGATCCATGGCCAGGCCATGTCGACTTTCACACCCCGTTATGCGGGGGCAGCCATGCTCTCACGCTGAATAAATCGGCTGCGAATGACGTTTCGCATCTCCAGCTTTTGCTCCGGCCGATCGATGGCTGCCAGCAGGAGGGCGACTGCCGCCTGGCCCATTTCCTCGACGGGCTGCTCGATGGTCGAAAGCGGTGGCGAGCAGAATGCGCAAACGGGCGAACCGTCGAAAGAGACGACTGAGAGGTCGTCCGGGATCCTCAGCCCCATACATTGCATCCGGCTCATGAAAGAAATTGCCATATCGTCGCTGGTCGCGATGACGGCGGTCGGTTTATCCGCAAGACCAGCAAAATCATCGGCCGCCTGCACCCCGATGTCGAAACCCTGCTGATAATCCAGATTGCCGCCTGACCGGACCACCGCAGATTCGGACAATCCCGCCTTCTCTAACGCCTCAAGGACGCCTCCATAACGCTCGACATCGTGATAATTGCCCTCTGGGCCAGCAAGATAGAGAAAACGGCGATGGCCGAGACGGATAAGATCGGCAGTCACGTCCTGCATAGCCTCGCGGTCGTTCGTCACCACGCTGGGCAGGCCTGCATCGCTCATGTCCAACAGCATAGAGACGATCGGCAGGCCAGCGCTGGCGAGAGAACGTCCATCTATTTCTGGCAGTTTGGATGACAGAATGATCGCGCCGCGAACAGTTCCGCCAAAAGCAAGATCCAGAATATGTCTTTCGGAAGCTTCATCGCGGCCGAGATTGGCGATCATCAAATTGTAGCCTTCCTTGATAAGAGACTTATTGATGCTCTGCAGCACCTGCGGGATGACCTGGGAAGCGCCGTAATAGAGAGAACCCGGCAGAATGATCATAATGGTGTTCGACTTGCCGACCCTGAGGCCGCGGGCCATCGCATTCGGCGTGTAGCCCAATTGCTTGGCCGCCGCATCGATCTTGGCGCGCGTCTTCTCATTGACGCGCCCAGGATTGGCAAGTGCGCGGCTGACCGTGGAAATTGCCACTCCAGCCAGCTGCGCGACATCCGCCATCAAAGGCCCTGATTGCTCCACCGGCACGCCTTTGTTTTTTTTCAATTTTTTCCATCCTTCCCGATGCCTGCTGCGCCGGATGCTACGGCAATCGTAGCCATATAGCAAACGATTGCCAAAAATCGCTTGCATAAAAAAACGACTTGTCTACTATCTGAGCATGGCAAACGATTGCCAATAACAGTGCCTTGGAATCATTATGGATTACTTGTTGCGGACCTCGATTCCGCAACCGATCCTCTGTGCCCGGAGAACGGATAGCGTCATGATCTCAACCGAACGGCTTCGCTTTGGCGTCGATCTCGTCACCTTTTTTCACCCAGGCTTTTGGGGCGTGAAGGATTACGACGGCATCATTGCACTCTCCCGAAGCGAACCTCGCGCCTTTTGGGACAAGATCCTTGATGCTGCGCAGACTTCCGGCGTTAGCGGCGTGGAGTTGACCTTCTCGCCGTTCAACTGGCAGGACGCGACGAAAACCTATGGCTCACGCGAGGCCTTCGCTGCCGAGCTTTCCAGCCGCGGACTGACACTGGCGAGCGGCTTTTTCGCAGAGCTGGAAGCGGCCGGCGATTTTACGGAGGCCAACGCACAGGCCGCCATCATCGAAAAGGCTGAGAAATACGCTGAATTCCTCAAAGCCTGCGGCAGCGAGATCATGGTCATCGGCGCGCCGCTGCGTCAGACGCTCGGCGCTCAACCGGTACGGTTCTTCGATTTCGAGCAGGCGCGCAAGATTGCCGATTTCCTCAATCGTCTCGGTGCTACTCTTTATACCAGGGGTGTGCGGCTGGCCCTCCACACCGAGGCGCACTCGATCTTCGCTGCCTCCCGCGATGTCGATTTGCTGATGCTGCTGACAGACCCGGCCTACGTGCATATGTGCCCGGACACGGCCCATATCATCGTTGCCGGCTCCGACCCGCTGCAGGTTGTCGAGCGTCATCACGAGCGCATGATCATCGCCCACTGGAAGGATGCACTCGGACCTATGCCGGCCAATACCCCGATCGATGAACACATCCATGATCGCCATCACCCCTATTTCTGCGGCTTCGGACTCGGCCGCGTCGATTGGCCAGGCTGGATCAGGTTGTTGCGCGACCGCGGCTATGAGGGCTGGGCCATTCTCGAACTCGATGCCGCACCGGATCCGGTCGCCGACATCGCAAACGGGCTCAAGCTCGTGCGGCAGGCGCTTTTGCCGACCTATCGCTGATTTCATGACCCGAAAACCAAAAGCCCCGGCAAGAGGGCTTTCTTGAAGAGGTGGAACGATGAAAAACACAATGAAGCTCTTACTGGTGGGAGCCACCGTGCTCTCAGCAGCCATTTCCTCGGCCCGTGCCGAAGACAATCCAAAAGCCGAGGTGATGACCTCCTGGACCTCCGGCGGAGAAGCGGCGGCTCTGGACGTCATCAAGCAGGAATTTGAAAAGCGCGGCGGGGTCTGGAAGGATTCGTCCATCGCTGGTTTCGGCGCCGCCGACGCAGCTTTTCAGAATCGCTTGGTCGCGGGCGATCCGCCGGCCGCCAAGCAAACCGTGCTTGGCCTCGCCAATGCGGACTTCGTCAATCAGGGCCTTTTGACCCCGATCGATGGCATCGCGAAAGCCGGAAAATGGGCTGATGTCCTGCCGAAATCGATCGCCGACCTCATCTCATACAATGGTCAGGTCTATCTTGCCCCCACCGGCGCCCATGGCGAAAGCTGGGTGTTCTATTCCAAAGAGACCTTCGCCAAGGCCGGCGTGAACGAAGAGCCCAAGAGCTGGGACGAATTCTTCGCGGCTCTCGACAAGCTTAAGGCCGCCGGTGTGCTTCCAGTTGCCTGGGGCGGTCAATCCTGGCAGGAATCCAAGGTCTTCAACATGATCCTGCTGACACAGGTCGGCATTGACGGTTTCCTGAAGATCTACGTCGACAAGGACAAGGGCGACGCATCGACGGAAGGCGTGAAGAAGACGCTCGATATTCTCGGCAAGCTGCGTAGCTACGTCGATGAAGGTGCAGCAGGCCGGAACTGGAATGACGCCACCGCCATGGTCATCACCGGAAAGGCCGGCGTGCAATTCATGGGCGATTGGGCCAAGGGCGAATTCGTTGCCGCTGGCAAGGTGCTCGGCAAGGACTATGGCTGCATGCTCGCTCCGCAATCGCCGGGTATGGTTTATGTCGCCGATTCCTTCTCCTTCCCGAAGATCGCCGATGCGGCTTCACAGCAAGGACAGACGCTACTGGCCCAAGTCGCCATGGATCCGGCCGTGCAGGTCGAATTCTCGCTTAAGAAGGGCTCCGTGCCGATGCGCAGCGACGTCGACAAGTCGAAGCTCGATGTTTGTGCCCAGAAGGGACTGGAGCTGATGAGCGCCGGTAAGATCGTCCCGGATCAGGCGCTGATCCTCTCTCCGCAGCAGGCCGGCGCACTCAACGACTTCGTCGACGAGTTCTGGACCAACCCTTCCGAAGACAGCGCCTCTGGCGCCGCGAAGTTTTTCGCGATCTTCGAATAGGGCCTCGTCATGCGCCGACCGCCGGGGATCCCGCCGGTCGGCTCAGCCCATTCCTTTTGAGAGAGTTTGCCGATGCAAGCCAAGCGCAGACGTTCCCTTGCTGCGACCTTTGCACTCCTGCCGACATGGATCGCCGCAATCTTCGTCTATATCGGCACCATGGTCTGGTCGGTCCGGCTGTCTTTCACGGATTCGACGATCTTCCCGTCGTCCAACTATGTCGGCTTTGCCCAATACGCCAGGCTGTTTAAGAATTCACGCTGGCTCGCATCATTGGAAAATGTGCTGATCTTCGGCGTTCTCTATGTCGCAGGCTGCCTCGTCCTCGGCTTCGTGCTGGCGGCCGCCCTTGACCGCAAGGTCCGTTTCGAAAGCGTATTCCGTACCATATTCCTCTATCCCTATGCCATGTCCTTCGTGGTCACGGGCCTTATCTGGCAATGGATGCTGAACCCTACCCTCGGCATTCAGGCCGCCGTCAGAGCGCTCGGCTGGCAAGGCTTCGCGTTCGACTGGATCGTCAATCGTGACATGGCGATTTATACCGTCGTCTTCGCCGGCGTCTGGCAGGGGGCCGGACTTGTCATGGTCATCGCGCTTTCCGGCATGCGCGGCATCGGCGAGGAGCAATGGAAAGCCGCGCAGATCGACGGCATTCCGATCTGGCGCATCTATCTTTCGATCATCCTGCCGCAGCTCGAGCCGGCGCTTGCCGCATCGGGCATGCTGCTTTCCATGGGCGTGATCAAGACCTACGACCTCATCGTCGCGCAGACAGGCGGCGGGCCAGGCTATTCGACCGAAGTGCCGGCAAAATTCATCATGGACAACCTGTTCGAACGCCAGAACCTCGGGCTTGCCAGCGCCGGCGCCACCGTGTTGGTGCTTTCCGTCGTCATGGCCGTCGCCCCGTTCCGCTATGCGCTCGCCATGCGCGCCAGAAGAAGGGGAGCGCATTGATGACAACCCGCCCCCATCCTCGCGGCCCCAAGCCGTCCAGGCTCAGCGTCGGCCAGATCGGTCTCTACGCCTTCCTGATCCTGTCGGCGCTGTTTTTCCTGTTGCCGCTCTATACGATGCTCGTCACCTCACTGAAGTCGATGGCAGAGATCCGGGAGGGCCACATCTTCGCCCTGCCGGCAGCCATCGATTTCGATGCATGGAAGACCGCATGGTCGGGAGCCTGCATGGGAACGCAATGCCTTGGCGTGCGCATCGGGTTCTGGAATTCGGTCAAGATAACCGTGCCGGCTGTGGCGATTTCCGTCTTCATCGGCGCGATCAACGGTTATGCCCTCTCCTTCTGGCGGCCGAGAGGCTCGGGCCTGCTCTTCGGACTGCTGATGGCCGGCGGCCTCATCCCCTATCAGATCTTCCTTTATCCGCTGGTGCGGCTGCTCGCTAATATGAGCCTCTATAATTCGGTGGCCGGCGTGGTCCTCGTTCACGTGATCTTCGGCCTGCCGCTGGTGACGCTGCTGTTCCGCAATTATTTCGTCGCCATACCCGAAGAACTCTGCAAGGCCGCCCGCGTCGATGGCGCCGGCTTCTGGCGGATCTTCGTCGAGATCATGCTGCCCATGTCGGTACCGATGGTCGTCGTCGCTTCCATCTTCCAGTTCACCGGCATTTGGAACGACTTCCTGATCGGCCTGGTCTTTGCCGGACGGGACAATCTGCCAATGACGGTGCAACTCAACAACATCGTCAATACCACCATGGGCGAGCGCGCCTACAATGTGAACATGGCCGCCACCATCCTGACCGCCATTGTTCCACTCACTATCTATTTCTTCTCCGGCCGCTGGTTCCTGCGTGGTGTCGCCGCCGGCGCCGTCAAAGGATAACGCAATGCAGCCTGCCGTATCCGTAAAGGACCTCAAGATTGCCTATGGCGATCACACCGTCATCGAGAAGATGTCGATCGATATCGCACCACGCGAATTCCTAGTGCTGCTCGGACCATCCGGCTGCGGAAAGTCGACCCTGCTCAATACGATCGCGGGTCTTCAGGATATCAGCGACGGCGAGATCTGGATATCCGACAAGAACGTCACCTGGGCCGAGCCGAAGGATCGCGGCATCGGCATGGTCTTCCAATCCTATGCGCTTTATCCACGCATGTCGGTGCGCAAGAATCTATCCTTCGGCCTGCGCGTTGCGGGGCTTCCAAAGGCCGAGATCGAGGCGCGCATTGCCCGAACCGCTTCGCTTCTCCATCTCGACACACTGCTCGACCGCCGGCCTTCTGAATTGTCTGGCGGTCAGCGCCAGCGTGTCGCAATCGGCCGCGCGCTGGTGCGCGAGGTCAACGTCTTCCTGTTCGACGAGCCGCTTTCCAATCTCGATGCCAAGCTACGCAACGAATTGCGCGTCGAGATCAAAAAGCTGCATCAGAGCCTCGGCAACACGATGATCTACGTGACCCACGATCAGGTCGAAGCGCTGACCCTTGCCGACCGCATTGCCATCATGAAGGACGGCGTAATCCAGCAGCTTGCCAGCCCCTCCGAGATCTACCATCGCCCCGCCAACCTTTTCGTCGCCGGTTTCATCGGCGCGCCGGCGATGAACTTCATCAAGGGCGAGATCGCAATCAAGGCGCAGGCCCCGGTCTTTGAAAGCAACGACCTGACCATCGACCTGACCGACTATCCTTTTCTGGCACCCGTCGCGCCAGGTCCTGCTACGCTCGGCATCCGGCCGGAACACATCGCGCCGGATGGCGCCGCGAGCGATTGGCCTTCCATTCCCGGCATCGTCTCGGTCGTCGAGCCAATGGGAGCAGACACCGTGTTGTGGTTCGACTGGGCGGGACAAAGTCTTTCCTACCGCATCATGGGGGACGCCGCACTCCAGCCGGGCACGGCGATCAAGCCAGGGCTCGATGTCGCCAAAGCCTCCCTCTTCGACGCTGACGGCGCCCGCCTCTAAAGCCACTTTCACCCCATACGGAAGCTACCCATGTCTCAGACTGTCTACGACGCGTTGGTGATCGGTTCGGGCGCTGCCGGCTCCTTCGCCGCCAAGGAATTGACCGCTCAGGGGCTCTCAGTGCTTTTGCTCGAAGCTGGTCCCGCAGTGAGCCGGAAGGATTTCGATCCGGCTCGCAAGAAGCTGCCGGCCAGCAGCATCAACATATGGGAGCGCGCACGCGCCACGATAAAGGGCCAGCCCATCCAGGCGCGCGCCGCCTTCTTCACCGAGCGTTTCAGCCATTTCTTCGTCAACGACCGGAAAAACCCCTACACAACCCCGAGGGATGCGCCGTTCCTGTGGATTCGTGGCCGGCAGGGCGGTGGTCGCCTGCACAGCTTCGGTCGCGTGCTGCTGCGCTGGACGGATGACGACTTCAAGATCCAGTCGCGCACAGGCAAAGGTGTGGACTGGCCGGTCAGCTATGACGATCTCGTGCCCTATTACGAGGAGGTTGAATCCAGCCTTGGGCTCTATGGCAATCCTGACGGCGTCGAGACACTGCCGGACGGCGTCTATGCGCGTCCGGCAAAACTCACGCCGGCCGAACAAATCTTCAAGAGCGAAGTGGAAGGTCGCTGGCCGCACCGGCACGTTGTGTCTTGGCGCTATATCGCGCCGGACGCAGAGCGTACGCCGAAGCCGTTGCGCGAGGCGCTCGCGACCGGACGGCTGACCATTCGCCACGATGCCATCGTCCGCCGCATTGCGACGGATGAGCAAGGTACCCGGGCAACCGGCGCCGAGTTCGTCGATCGCATCACCGGCAAGGTCGAGACCGCGCATGCTGGTCTCCTGGTGCTCTCTGCCTCGCCGATCGAAAGCGTGCGGCTGCTTTTGAATTCGGCATCCGCCAGGCATCCAGAAGGATTGGGCAACAGCTCTGGTGCGCTCGGGCGTTATTTCATGGACCAGCTGCCGTGCCTGGCCTTTGGCTCCTTTTCGAAGGCAAAGGGCTGGGCGGCCGACGACTCGGCTCCAACGGACCCATTCTACAATCCATCCGGTGGCATCTTTGTGCCGCGTTTTGGACCCGACGATGCCGGCCGCGGCGATTTCGATTATCAGGGCAGCATCGGCCGCGCACCGACGCCGCACGACGGCTCAGCGCGGTTAGCATTCTTCGGTTTCGGCCGAATGTTGCCCTACGCCGACAATCGCATCACGCTCAATGCCCGGCGCAAGGATGCCTGGGGCATCCCCGTTCCCCATATCCGCTGTGTCATGGGCGAAGAAGAGCATGCGCTTCTCGGCCAGCAGGAAGAGGTGCTCATCGACATGGTGCACAGCGTCGACGGCGATCTCGAGTTCATCGGATCCCCCACCGGTCTTAGGGAAATGGGACACGGCGCCTTCCCCGATGCCGATCCATTCAGCCGCTTCATGTTCCGAAAATGGTTCCGCAAAACGATGTGCATGGGCGCGGCGATCCACGAAACGGGCGGCGCCCGCATGGGAAATGACCGACAGAATTCGGTGCTCAACCCCTACAACCAACTCTGGGACGCACCCAATGTCATCGTCACGGACGCCAGCGCCTTCCCCGGCAGCGGCATCGCCGGCACGACGCTCACCGTCATGGCACTAACGATCCGTGCATGTCGAAATCTCGTCGACCGATACCGAACGGGTCGCGTGTAGAGACCGTTCGCGGTCCCAGAATGTATATGCAGGACCTGAGCCGGGGCGGATCAGAGTGCACGAAAGCGCATTACCGAGGCTTTAGTTGCGACCTCGTCTGGCTGCCTGCCTTTCGATCTTGTCGCCGACCTTAGACCCAGACTCGCGACACCCGTTACTTACACCCATCAAAACTTCCAATTGAGATTGCAGACTGAAGATGGTCCTATGCGGCCCGCGTAGCTGACTGCCCTCGCCTTCCTCCCGATTTTTGACCGAGCGGCCCATGTCGATTTCAGATGCGATCTACAGTCCCTTCGAAAAGCTCATCCGGCCGCTCGATATCCCCTACCAGCCACTGCCTTCAAGCGGCCCTGTGGCCGTGCTTTTGCACTTCATCTCGATGTTCCGCGGCGTTCTGATCGCATTGGCGCTTTCCTCCGTCGCGGTTGAGGCCATCAATCTGACGATCGTCTGGGGGCTTTCGGTCATCGTGGATGGCGTAACGCAAAAGGGTGCCGTCGCGTTCCTGCATGGCGAATGGCCACTGCTTGTCGTCCTCGGTCTACTCATCTTTCCAGGCATGCCCGTTGCCTCGTTCCTTTTGAACACGCTCACCTCGCATACGCTCACAATCGCCATGCCTGCTGCAATCCAATGGCAGGGTCACAAGGCGGTGGAGCGGCAGGATCTCGCCTTTTTTCATGATCTTTTTGCTGGACAAGTCGCCTCGCGCCTGTCGCAGGTGGCCTCCGCGGTCCAGCAGCAGATCATTACCGCCTTCCAATGGGTGCCGCGCTTCCTTTTTCAGATGGTCGGCTCGATGATCCTGCTGAGTGTCCTGTCCTGGCAACTCGCATTGCCCGTCCTCGTATGGATCATGCTCAATGTTGCGCTTTCCGTCAGATTGGTGCCGACTTTCGTGGAACGCTCGCGTCGCTCCGCCAAGCGGCGCAGCCTCGTCTCCGGCGCCATTACCGATCTCTACAGCAACATGCAGATGATCAAACAGTTCGCGGCCGAAGACAGCGAAGCGGGCGCCATTCGCCGCATCATTCAAAAGGCCGTCGGGACGCAACACAAGGAACAGCGCATCTACCGAACGGCCGAACTAACAGTCGTGGTGCTCAATATGGCGCTCTGGCTGGGGATGATTTCGATCGGGTTTTCGGGCCTCGTCAATGGCTTTCTGACAGTCGGGCAGTTTGTCGCCGCGGTCTACATCCTCCAACGGCTGTCCGGGCAAACCTTCACCTTTTTGCAGATGGGCCAGCAGATCTTCCAGGCGATAGGCACAATCAAGGACGCCATGCCGGTGATGACGACGCCGCCCAGCATAATCGACCGGCCAGACGCGACCGACCTGCAGGTTAGCCGCGGAGAAATCCGTTTCGAAGATGTTCGCTTCGCCTACAAGTCCGGCAGGCAGGTGATCAACGAGCTGTCGCTGACGGTTCGGCCCGGCGAAAAGGTTGGCCTGGTCGGCCTTTCAGGAGCCGGCAAGACCACCCTGGTCAGCCTACTATTGCGCTTCTACGACATAGGGGACGGCGCGATCTTGATCGACGGGCAGGACATCCGCACGGTCACGCAGGCAAGCCTTCGCCGCAATATCGGGGTCATCGCGCAGGACGTCGCGCTGCTGCATCGTTCGGTCGGCGACAATATCCGTTACGGCCGGCCGGAGGCGACGCAGGACGAGATCGAACGGGTAGCGACGATGGCAAATGCCGATGTCTTTATTGCCGAACTTGCCGATGGCGACGGCCGCGAGGGCTACGATGCCTTCGTCGGCGACCGCGGTATCAAGCTTTCCGGCGGCCAGCGCCAGCGTGTCGCCATCGCGCGTGTTCTGTTGAAGGACGCACCTATCCTAGTGCTAGACGAGGCGACCTCCACCCTTGACAGCGAATCCGAGGCCGCCATCCAGGAAAAGCTCAACCTGGTGATGGACGGAAAGACGGTGATTGCCATCGCACACCGCCTGTCGACCATTGCCCGGATGGACCGAATTGTCGTGCTCGATCAAGGGGGCATCGTGGAAGAAGGCAGGCCGGATAAACTGGTCGAACAGGGTGGGCTCTTTACCCGGCTATGGAAACGCCAGACCGGCGGCTTTATTCCGGACGAAATCAGCTAGCCTTTGCCGGGATTGCTTCTGACCCAACTGACGGGCTGACGCCGCCGCTACTTTGGCAGAGCCGGATAGCTCGACCATTTAGACGCGAAAAATGGCTGTAAGGGCTGGAGAAAGACGGTTTGCCCCTTACTTCACCAGGGAATGGGAAACGAACAGCGAAAGGACCACGCAATGGCAAAGAACACGATCTGCGTATGGTACGACAAAGACGCTGAAGCCGCCGCCCGCTTTTATGCCGAGACTTTTCCCGACAGCGCGGTCGGTGCCATCATTCGTGCACCTGGAAACTATCCGGCGGGCCAGCAGGGGGACGTCCTGGTTGTTGAATTCACCGTTGCGGGTATCCCTTGCATCGGTCTGAATGGCGGTTCCGGGATCACACACAACGAAGCCTTCTCATTTCAGATCTCAACGGACAATCAGGAAGAAACCGACCGCTACTGGAACGCCATTGTCGGCAACGGCGGCCAGGAAAGCGCCTGTGGCTGGTGCAAAGACAAATGGGGCGTGTCGTGGCAGATCACACCGCGCGTATTGATGGAAGCGGTCGCAGCCGGCGGTGATCAAGCAAAGCGTGCCTTCGATGCGATGATGACCATGAAGAAGATCGATGTCGCGGCGATCGAAGCGGCACGACGCGGCTGAGGCATCAGCGGATGAGATTTTTGTCAGAGCGTCAGCGCCTGGCCAGCAGCAACCCGGCCGCAGCGGCATTCCAAAATATTTTTGGCGCGCGCGATAAAAATGGCCGGTTTGAGCGTTAGGGTGTGTATTCCGGATGCAGGGTGCATTCGGATGGTCAGAGGAAGACATGATGAAAAAGCTGCTTATCATAGCCCTCACATCCGTAGGGGCATTAATCGCAATCGCTTCCACAGCCAACGCAGCACAAGGATGCGGTGCCGGATATCACCGCGGTCCCTACGGCCATTGCCGTCCGAACGTCGCCACCGGCGGCACGGTCGTTGTCGTGCCGCCAGGGGGGCCAAGGGTCGGCGTTTATTATCATGGACGAGGCTATTGGGATGGCCGCCGTTACTGGGTGAATCGTGAGCGGTATCACGGCGGTTGGCGCTACTATTAAGGGCAGCTTCGCTGGGTCGGTTCATCGACCGGCCCAGTCCTTAATGGAAACGGCATCGGCTTGATTGCTTCAAATCAGCCGACTTGATCACGACCTGTTTGTCAAGCTTCCGTGTCGACCCACGCGCGCATCTTCGCGTTACGCTTCGTCGAGCGCCTGACCCAGATCGGCGATGAGATCGTCAGGATGCTCGATGCCGATCGAAAGACGGATGGTCGATTCCAGCACTCCGATGCGCTGGCGCACCTCGGCCGGCACGCCCGAATGCGTCATCGTCGCGGGATGGGAGGCGAGCGATTCCGTCCCGCCGAGGCTGACGGCGAGTTTGAAGACCTGCAATGCGTTCAAAAACCTGAACGAAGCAGGTTGGCCGCCCTTGATATCGAAGGAGAAGGTCGAGCCGGCACCGGTGCACTGGGCTTCGAATGTACGGCCTGTCGCTGAATTCGCATCGGCGTAGGACAAGTAGTGAATCTGTTCGACCTTCTCATGATTGTGCAGGAAGTCCGCCACAGCCATTGCATTGCTGTTTGCGCGTTCCATGCGGATCTGCAGCGTCTCCAGAGACCGCCCCAGCATCCAGCAAGAATGAGGATCGAGCTGGGTGCCGATCGAGCCTCTGAGCGCCTTTACCTGAGCAACGATCGCTTTTTTACCGAGCACGGCGCCCGCGATCAGGTCGGAATGGCCGCCGATATATTTCGTCAGCGAGTAAAGCGAGATGTCCGCACCGTGGTCGATGGGCCGCTGGAAGACCGGGCCAAGAAGCGTGTTGTCGCACACGAAGATCGGCCGATGCCCCTGCTTCTCACCGATCGCATCCGTTATGCGTCGGATCATCGCGATGTCGACGAGAGTGTTGGTCGGGTTGGCGGGCGTCTCGATGAGAATGACGGAGACGCGTCCCTTCGCCATTGCTTCCTCCGCCGCGGCCCGGACGGAAGCTTCCTCGACGCCGTCAGCGAAGCCCACCGCTGAGACGCCGAGATTGAGGAATGTCTTGGCGAGCAAAGTTTCCGTGCCGCCATAGAGCGGCTGCGAATGGAGAATGGCGTCACCGGGGCGGACGAATGCAAGCAGGGCGGTGGAGATGGCCGACATGCCGGAAGAGAATACTGCGCCGCTCTCCGTGCCTTCATAAACCGCGAGACGATCCTCGACGATCTCGCTATTCGGATGATTGAAACGCGAGTAGACGAGGCCCGCGCCTCTTCCCTCCGGTGGCACCTTCCGACCTGAGACGTAGTCAAAGAAGTCGCGGCCGTCCTCGGCGGATTTGAAGACAAAGGTCGATGTTAGGAAGACAGGCGGCTTCACGGCCCCCTCGGAAAGTTCGGGATCATAGCCGTAGTTGAGCATCTGGGTTTCCGGATGCAGGATCTGGTTTCCGACACGGGTTTTTGACGGGTGCGGCGCGGTCATGGAACGTCTCCTTGATCAAGGGTACGGGCTCGCATCGCGGACCAAGACAATCCGAGCGAACTATCAGTGATATCTGGAGCGGCAACGCGCAGTGAAAAGACCAGCGCCTCTACGTCAAGAGGATAACCTTACGCAGGGATAGGAGGCGAATGCTGGGTCCCGCTTTCCGATCTTGCCGGACACTGATTTATGCCATGTCCGAACTGCGGAGATTCGCGTAGGATGCGCTGGCATTCTCGCTCAAGAGGGAACTGGCATGACGGGTCATAAGATTCCAGCAAAATTGCTTGCGGTAGCAATTTTGACGCTCGCGAACCAAGGACTTGCTTTCGCACAGATGCCGCCGCAACAGCCGGATGCGAAGGCCTTCAAACTGGGCAAGCTCGACATTGCCGCCCTGCACGACGCGCAGTTTGTCCAGCCTAATGACGGCAAGATATTTGGTCTTGACCATAGCCCAGCCGAGGTCGCGGATTTGCTGAAGGCGGCGGGCGCGCCGACCGATACGGTCACCCTTAGCGTCGACGCCCTGCTGGTCAAATCGGACCGGCACCTCGTCCTGATCGACACCGGTGTCGGCGGCGCGCTGCAGGACAGCCTGGCAAAAGCCGGCTACCACGCGGATGCGGTCGATGAAATCCTGATCACCCATTCTCATCCGGATCACGTTGGCGGACTGGTTTCGAATGGAAAGCTCGCTTTTCCAAATGCCACGATCCGCATGTCGGAAACGGAGTGGTCCTATGCCAAGGCAAATGAAAAGCTGGCTGATGTCGTCAAGGTCATCAAGGACCGTGTCAAGACATTCACGCCTGGCGGTCAGGTTGTTCCCGGGATCACATCGGTTGCCATGAGCGGTCACACTCCCGGCCATGTCGGCTACCAGATCACCTCGGGAAAAGAGACGCTGTTCGATGTCGGCGACACTGTTCACAGCTCCATCATTTCGCTTGCCAAGCCGGATTGGGCGCTATCGTTCGACGGCGATAAGCCGGAAGCCGAGCAGAACCGTGTGAAAACGCTGAACACGCTCGCAAAGAGCCATGAGAGGATTTTCGCGCCCCACTTTCCGTTCCCTGGCGTGGGATATGTCGCGGCAGAAGGCGACCACTTCAAATGGACTCCGGATGACAAGTCCGAATAGCTCGAGGATATAACCGGGTCGGCGGCAGAAAGGTCTTTGATTGGCTCGTCTTGCGCTTGATGCAGTCTCCTGCTGTGATTAAGTCAATGACGACGTGGGTGAATTTCGGCAACTCGTCTCATGACTGTTCGAAGACCCGGGAAAGAAATACGAGCACGTGACGACCAGCATCAGACATATCGCCAAACTCGCCGGAACATCGGTCTCGTCGGTATCACGCGTGCTTAACAATAGTGGTTATGCCTCGCCCGAACTCAGGGACCGTGTGGAAGCGGCCATTCGCGCGCTGAACTATACGCCGAGCAAAGGGGCGCGCATGCTGCGCGGTGCGCCAAGCCGGATGATCGGGCTGATGCTGCCATCGATCGACGTGCCGTTCTTCGGGATTCTGGCCCATACGATTGAACAGGAGTTGTTCCAGCGCGGCTATCAGACGTTGATCTGCAGCACGGCGGAGAACATGGACCACGAGGCGCGCTACATGTCTATGTTGCTTGCCCAGCGCGTCGATGGCGTCATCGTGGCCAGTGCCTTTGGCAGCATCGAGCACTTCGAGGTCCTGCGGGATGCCCATATCCCGATCGTCGCGATCGACCGTGAACTGAGCGGCATTGCCGACGACGCGGTCATGGCCGATCACGAGGAAGGTGGACACCTGATGGCGCGTCACCTGATCGGCCTCGGCCACCGGTCGATTGCCGTCGTCGGCGCGCCGGCCCATAGCCAGCCCGTTCAGCTTCGCCTCCGGGGTATTTCGGCGGAAATGGCGAAACACGGGATCACGCCGGCCGTCGTGACAATGGCCGAGGAGCACAGCTTCGCGGCAACCTACCCGTTGGCACGGGATCTGTTGGCGGCGCTCCCGGAGATCACGGCGATCATCGGCACGACCGATATTTCGGCGATTGCGGCAATCCATGCGGTTCAGGATCGCGGTTTTTCCGTTCCGGGCGATTATTCGGTGATCGGTTTCGATGACCTGCCCGAGGCCGCCTATGTCTTTCCCCGGCTAACGACGGTCGCGCAGCCGATCCGCGATGTCGGGCAGCGGGCGGCACAGCGGCTGGAAACGCTGATCGCGGAACACCAAGCGGGGCACGAACTGCGACCGGGCGCCGTCGTGAAAGTACCGGTTACCCTGATCCAGCGGGATTCGACCGGATCCGTCCGCGGCTGAGGCGTACTGAGCCCGTGGCGTGACCATTCGCTAGGGGCGAACGATGACCTTGATCTCGCCTGGCAATGGCGCGCTCCCCACGACCTCCGCGACCTCTTCGAGACCTATGGTCTTGGTCACCAACATATCCAGCTCCAATGCCCCACGCGCAACCAATGCCGCAGCCCGCGAATGGGTGAACGGATTGAGATAGGCCGGTCTTATGTCGACTTCGTTGACGAGTAGATCGAACGGCAGGACAGGCACCTCGACACCTCTGGGCGTTACTCCGAAAAGCACGAAGTTGCCGCCGCGCCGTGTCATTTGCAGGCCGGTCTGCAAGGTCTCGGGAACGCCTGCGCACTCGATGACGACATCCGCGCCACCATGGGTGACGTCTCGAACAGCCGCGACCGCGTCCGAAGCCGTCGGGTCGAAGGCATGCGTCGCACCCAGGCGCAGCGCAGTTTGGCGTCTCGAGAGCTGCCGCGTGATCAAAATCACCTGGCTTGCACCAGCAAGGCGGGCCAATTGCACCATGAGCAGACCGATCACCCCCCCTCCGAGGATTGCGACGCTCTCGCCCGGACGGATCTCCGCCTTGTCGATGGCATGAAGACAGCAGGCAAGCGGCTCGCAGAAAGCGCCATGCACGGGATCGAGATCGGCAGGCAGCGTGAATGCCTGGCGGTACGGCAACGCCACATATTCGGCAAAACCGCCATCCCGGGTCACGCCGATCGCGGTCAAACCCTCGCACAAATTCACCCGCCCGCGCGCACAAGCATGGCAGCGACCACAGGCGATATTGGGGTCTACGGTCACCAGCTCGCCGCCGGTAAAGCCTGTGACCTGCTCGCCGACCACTTCCACGATGCCGCAGAATTCATGGCCCGTCGTGACCGGAATCGCCGTCGGATACTCGCCTTTATACATGTGGCGATCGGAGCCGCAGATGCCGGCGGCAAGGACACGGACAAGCAATTCGCCCGACCGCGCAGCCGGCTTCTCGACACTGCGCATGGTCATGGACGCGATCGACTCCAAGCGGACAGCTTTCATTCCTCTCCTCCTCGCTGATGCTTTCATATCGCAGGCCTGGGAAGGTTCCGCCTAAACGATTAGCCCATGACGTTGCCGCCATCGACATTGTAGCACTGTGCCACGATGTATGCCGCATCCGGCCCGGCCAGAAAGGCAGCCATGGCAGCCTGCTCCTCGGGCCTACCAAATCGCCCGGCCGGAACGGCGGCGGCCACGCGACGTTTCACCTCGCCAGGCTGCAAACCTTCGCGGCTCCCAAGTTTCGCATCGACGACGTCCCACATTGGCGTATCGACCACGCCGGGAGCGATGGCGTTCACGTTGATGCCATAACGGATCAATTCCAGAGCACAGCTTTGGGTGATGCTGATGACGGCGGCTTTGGAGGCGCAATAAGCGACGGCCGGCCCCTCGCCGCGGCGGCCGGCCTGGGACGAGAAATTGATGATGCGTCCGCCCTCACCTCTTTCCACCATGTGCCGGGCAACCGCCTGCGTCATGAAAATTACGCCTTCGATATTGACCTGGAAGACCCTGGCCGTGCGCTCGCGCGATATCTCCAGAATGGATTGGACGTCGTAAATGCCTGCGGCGTTCACCAGGATGTCGATCTGCCCGGCGGTCTCTATCGAGAAGCGGACGGCAGCGTCGATGCTCTCCTGGCTGGTCACGTCGAGCGCCACGCCCCAGGCATCAGGCCCGATCGCCTGCGCGACGCCTGCACATCGTTCGCCGTCGAGATCCGCGACGATGACCTTCGCGCCTTCCGCCGCGAAGCGTTCACACACAGCCTTGCCGATACCACTCGCGCCTCCCGTAACCAATGCCACCTTTCCGGAAAGCCGAGATGTCTGCTCAGAGTTCATCGCGTCAACTCTCCATGTCCTCCAACAGGACCGTCATGTTGGGAATGCCATCTGTGGCGGTCGCGCCCGCAAGGCAATGTGCAGCCGCGCCATGGGCGGCGGCGCAGATATCCTCAACAGGCCAATCCTCATGCAAGCCGTAGAGCACGGCAGCGCAGAAGGCATCTCCGGCGCCGACGGTGCTGACGATATCAGGCGGCTCGACAGGCCGCGAACGCGTGACGATCGGTGAAGCGGCGGGCGCAAACCAGAAACAGATTTCCGGCGCATGGATGATTGCGCCTTTGGTGACGCCCGCCGCAAGCAGGCGTTCGCCCGCGTCCAGAAGCCCGGCCTCGTTCAGATTCCCCTCCGCGTCGCGAACGGTAACGCTCGTTGCCCTGCCCGCCTCTATCTCGTTGATGATCAGGAAATCGCAAAAGGGCAGAGCGACACCCACCTTGGCGGCGAATTCCGGGTCTTCGCTCGAAACGAAATCCACGCAGGTCGCGAGCCCCGCGCGCTGCGCGGCTTCCAGTAGGCGCGATGCCCCCGACCGGCCATCCGGGCCGATCTGGTCGAGCCCGGGCAACAGCATCAGATAGCCAAGATAGAAGAGCCGGTAACCGGCTCTGGCGAAGGTCTGGGGCGAGACGAGCGCATCCGTGACCGCATCATTGGCACCGCCATGGTAGAAGAAAGTGCGGTTCTGGCCAGGTACGTTCATGACATGCGTGTGAGCCGTCACCCGATCGGTAAGAGCCGTCAAGCCGCCGATATTGATGCCTGCGGACAAAAGGCGTGCCTTGACGATCTCTCCGTCCGGATCGGCGCCGATGCATCCCGCCGCCGCCAGCTTTCCGGGAAAGCCGAGGGAGGCGAGGTCGGTGACGACATTGGCCGCCCCGCCGCCAACCCCCAAATCCTGGTGCAGGATATAAGCGAGGTTACCCTGCTCCGGCCAATAGGACAGGGTGTGGACGCGATCGACGATGAAGTTTCCCGCGCAGACGATACCGCCCGGCTTTTGGCTGTCGCGGCTGTGAACCTCCTCCCCGGTTCGCATCAGCCGCCTCCCTCGTTCCATAGGGATCTGAGCGGTGGCTCGTCCTCCTCGATCGCGGCAAAGCGGCCGATCGGTTCCAGAAAGAAGTTGTCGCTATTGTCGTCGTTGACCTGGCTGACTTCGCCGACAAGGACAGGCCCGCCCCCTTTCCTGCCGTAAAAGCGATGATAAAGCCCGGTGCGGATCGTCACGCTCTGGCCAGGCCCGAGAACCAACGGCTCCCATGCGGCAAGCCGGTGTGGCAATCCATCGACCGGAACCGTCACATCATCGTTCAGCGCATGGCCGTCGGTATCGGCGGCGGCGAATTCGATCACGAGATCGCCGCCGGCGCGGTTGATGATGTCTTCCATCTTCGCGGCATGACGGTGCGTCGGCGTCACCTGACCCTCCTCGACGAAGAGCAGCTTTTCGGCATAGGTGCGCTCGCCCTCGACACCGACGATGCCGTTGCGCAGGCAGAACAGCACGAGACCGCATTCGGCGAAGCGGTTGGAGCCGAAATCGGTGACATCCCAACCGAGCTGATGGGCGCGCAGATAGCTTGCGGCCTGCGGACGAGCGGCAAACTCCGCCGCCGTCCAATATCCCCACTCCGGCAGGGACCAATGCCAGCGTTCGAGGGTCTCGCTTGCGCGCCGCAGCGCGGCGTTGATTTCGGAGCGCTTCATCAGACTGTCGCTCCGTCATATTCGACCGAAACGACTGCATCCTCGCGGCCGGATTTCAGAGCGGCCGTCAGCACCGCGTGATGCGCCTGCGCCTCCGCCGGCGTGGCGCAGGCAAAACCGTTGGCATTTCCTCCGGCAAGCTCATCGACGAAGGCCGCCCACATCTGCTGTATGGCATCGGCAAAGCCGAATTCGAAGATCTTGCCGGTGATCGCCGGAAACAGCGAACCATATCCGAGATCCTCGGTGCTCCAGGCCTGCGCGCCGCCATCATAGTCCATCCACTGCCATTGGCGCGGCGACTTCGTGCTGAAGAATGCGCTCTTCTTCATGCCGAGAATGCGAATGTACCAGGTATTGGATTCGCCGGGCGCAATGCGCCAGGTTTTCAGGACCATCGGGAAATCCTGATCCCCGGTGCGCACGCGAGCGCTGATCGTGGCATTGTCCCAGGTGGTGCAGGGCAGCATGCCGCCCTTGCCGTCAGGACGTTCGGTGACCTTTTTGACCAGTTGCGCATGCAGCGTTTGCGGGCGCCAGCCAAGGCGCAGCGGCACATGTAGCACATGCATGCCGAGATCGCCCATGCAGCCATATTCGCCGTTGATATCCGCCATGCGCTTCCAGTTGATCGGCTTCTGCCGGTCGATATCCGAGGAATGCAGGAAGCCCGCTTCGACTTCGAGGATATCCCCCATCTCGCCGCTTTTGGCGAGGGCGATGACCTTCTGTGCACCAGGGAAGAAAGGCATTTCCGACGAGCAGCGGACGAGGAGATCGGGATGCTCGGCGAGCGCAGCCATGATTGCCCGGTTCTGTGCGGCATCCATGCCGAACGGTTTTTCGCCGAGAAGATGCTTTCCGGCTTTCAGGACGTCGATATGGAACTGCCGGTGCAGCACATGCGGGACAGCGCAATAGATCGCATCGACCTCGGGGTTGGCCAGAAGCTCTTGATAGTCGGCAGTGAATTGCCGGACAGTCGGCACGTTGTCCCGGAACCAGTCGAGCAGCACCGTGTTGGTGTCGCAGACAGCGATGATTTCCGGCCGCGCCTTCATATCGGCCAAATGCAACCAGCGCGCCGCGGCGCTCGCAAACTCACGCCCCATCAGACCGCAGCCGATGACGCCGAAGCGGAATATCTTGGTCATGTCTCCTCCTCCCAAGGATACGTCAGGCGAGATGCCGCGAGGCGTCTTCGACGGAAGCCTGCTCATGCACGATCGCCATCAAGGCACGCGTCATACCGCCGGGATTGTTGTGCTGGATGACGTTGCGGCCATAGACGATGCCGCGTGCTCCCTGCTCCATCAACTGCTTTGTGCGGGTCAGGATTTCCTGATCAGAAACGCGACCACCGCCGCGCACCAGCACGGGAAGCCCCTGGGCGATTTCAACCACTCGGTGATATTCATCGACATTGTCGCATGGATCGGCCTTGATGATGTCGGCGCCGAGGTCGGCTGCCTGACGCACCAGCGGCAGGATCTTGTCGATCGCGCCATCGACCATGTAGGCGCCCTTGGAATTGTCCTGCATGACCAGCGGTTCGACCATCAGCGGCATGCCGTAGATCTCGCATTCGCGTTTCAGGCTGTTCACGTTGCGCACGCAGGCGCGATAGACTTCCGGCTGGTCCGGCAGCATCAGGAGATTGACGACGACGCAGGCGGCATCCAGAGCTATCGCCTGTTCGACGCCCCGGTCGATCATTTCGGAAAAGAGCGCCGAAGGCAGCGGGTTGCCATAGATATTGGCAATATCGGTGCGCAGGACCAATGCGGGCCGCTGCTTACCGGGAATTGCCTGCAACAGAGGCGCCGTACCCGGCGGAAGCTGAATGGCATCGGGTGCGGCAGCCGCGATCACTTTGATGGCCGTCTTCATATCCTCGATGCCGGCGAGAAAAGTTCGCTCATTGAACATGCCGTGATCAATGGCGACGTCAAAGCAATTTCCGGACACGCCAAAAAGGCGATTGAGCCGCGCGGATTTCATTCGGTTCCTCCCCCGTATGGTAACGTTTCCATATGAAGCATATGCGGGTCGAGATGGCGAGTCAAGAAATGTGGTAACGTTTCCATATGCCGCCTAATCTCCGATGCGCTGATGGAGGATGCCTTGTTTCATGGGATCGCTGACCGGAAAATTTTGGAACATGCCGGACCGGCATTTGTTCGAGGTCGGAAACAGAGAACATCCAAGGAGAAAGATCATGTTCTTGAAAATCCTGGCAGTGTCAGCTCTTTCCATCGGCCTCGCAACATCAGCATTGGCCCAGCAATCCGGCAATACCGGTAGCGCGTCTGGTTCCGGAACCGGTTCCGGGGCATCGACAACCTCAGGCTCCGGATCTGACAACGGCACAAACAGCACCAATGGCTCGAGCGCCAACACCACCAATGGCAACAATACTAAAGGCACAATTGGCAGCGGCGCCAGCAATAACGGAAAGGCGAATGACTGCAACGGAATGTCGACATCAAAGAACACGACAACGTTGAAGCAGGACGAGGCGGCCAACCCATCAACTTCGTCGAGCTGCCCATAGTCGATGCAGGCAGTGACTAATTCCACTGTCTCATACGCTTTCGAAATGGGGATTGCGCCATTTTGGCGAGGCAATAGCGTATGCCCTGGTGTTTGGGATATCCGCGACGGGATCGAAGATCCCCGCCATGGAGGCCGCAAACTTAACTAGCCTTTGACATGTCGCCGGGCCGCGACGCGACCTGTACGTTGTTGCGGCCGTTTCTCTTTGCGCTGTAGAGGGCACCGTCGGCCGCCGCGACAATTTCCGCCGGCGCATTGCGAGCGTGGTTTGCCACGGCGAGGCCGAAGCTGGCAGTCAGCCGAAGAGATGTCCCGGCATGAGTCTCGATCGAAAGTTCCTGAATGGAACGCCTCAGGCTTTCCGCACGTTCGACCGCCTGCTGCTGCGAGCAGTCTTCCAGGACAACAACGAACTCCTCACCGCCATATCGTGCGACGAGGCTGTCTGCGTGCCAAGGCAAGTTGGTCAGCACATTGGCGACGGCTGCGAGAGCTTTGTCACCGACCAGATGGCCGAACGTGTCATTGACGGATTTGAAGTGGTCGACGTCGATCATGACAATCGCGAGATCGGGAGTGCCGGCTCGCCGGCTCAAGGCCGAGGTAAGATAGTTCTCGAAGGTCCGGCGGTTTGCCAGTCCCGTCAACGGATCCTGTTCCGCCAGGCCATGCAGAATGGCGTTGGTGCGATGCAAGTCATCTGAGACCTGTCCGTAGGCAACGATTGCCTCATCGATCATTGCCAGTTCGGCGATGAGCGGAGCGCGCTTCAAAGAAACGACCTGCTCGTGCTTTCCAATTCGCTCCAGATTATGGATCGCAGCGACAATAGGCGCAGTAAGATGATGTCTCGCAGCGACCAGCAAGGCAGCAGAAAACAGGCTTGGAACGAGCAGGATCAAAATCCATCCGATCTGCATATGACCTGCGCTGCGCTGGATTTCGCGCGCGAGATCGTCGGCGACGACAGCGGCATCGCCGCTTAGCTGTGAAGCCATCGTATCGACGGTGTGCATGGCTCGATCGTAGGCCTGCGTCGTCAGCTTATCGACATCATCAGGATCCATCGTCGCTTCCGTGGCGGATGACGACGGCTGGCCCTCGCGTAAATCGCGGGCCTCCTGACGGAGTTTTGCAATTGTCTTGGTTTCGTCGGCGACTTGCCGTGACCCTTCGATGAGCCGGGCATTTTGATCGAACGAGAAGCCCTGCGTCAGGGCCTGAATCTGCAGTTGGATCTGCCGCTCCAATCTGCGGTCTTTCGCGAGATAGATGGAGCGCAGGAGCGAGGATAGACGTTCGATTTTTACCGCGTTCCGCGTCTGCGTCATGATGAGCGGAATTTGCGTATCACGGGTAAAGTTGGCCTGTGTCTCGATTCTATTCAGCAGGACGAGCGAAATCCCGCCGGCGACCAACGAATAGATGACAACACCAAGCAGAACAAATCGGCCGACGAAGCTGAGCGAGAGCTGGCGCCTTCTCAACCCCTTAATCTCCTCCATACCGATGGCTCAATAGATACTGAAGGGGAAATAGGCATCATTGATGCGATCATAGACGCCATTGAGCTTGATCTGCTTCAGCGCGTCGTTCACCTTCTGAATGAGCGCTGCATTGCCCTTTTTCGCAGTGATGTGCGCCGAGCTTTGAAGAAAGTCGGTGGATATCGGGTCGCCAACATAACCAAAGCGCGCACCTTCCGGCGTCTGCAGGAAGCTCAGAAGCTCGATGGCATCGCCGATCAAAAGGTCAGCCTGATTATCCAGAAGCAAGCGTTGCGCGGCAGGCTGGTCTTTCGTCAGCACCGTCTTGCTGGCCCCATAGGCCTTCTGCAAATATTCCGCCTGAATGGTTCCCGTTGCTGCCGCAATGCGAACGCCAGCGAGTGCTGCCGGCGCACTATCCTGGAATTTTTCCGCGTCGCCTATCAACACCGAGTGAGAGCGATAATAGGGCGCAGAAAACTCCATTTTCTGAGCTCGCTCTTCGGTAAAGGCCATGCTGGCAACGATGAGGTCGTATTTGTCATCCGCCAAACCCTGAATGATCTCCGTCCACGGCACGGCAACGAGCGAACATTCGGTCTTCATCTGCTCGCAGAGAGCCTTGGCGATGTCGACATCGAAGCCGGCGAGATGCCCCGACGTGTCCTTGAAGTTGAAGGGCGGATATGCGCCTTCCGTGGCGATGCGAAGCTGATCGCCCGCGGTTGCCAGGCCAAACGAGCCTGCAAAGAATATGGCAATAAACACAAGCCGAGCGATCATCTGTTCCCCCACGATCGTATTGCGACCATTTTAGGAGGAAACCGATAACAAAGAATGATAACGCCCGGTCAATTTCGACGCTTCGGGGCAAGCGCAGCAACGGCATCAGATCGCCGTGTTGCCTCCTTCAAACTCCGTTCCGGAGGCTTATGGCAGATAGCCGGCCGGTAGGAGTCCCTCGAACCGGCCACTCTCGATTGCAGAGCGCATATCCTTGAACAGCCGCGAGACGAGGCGCGGGCGCGATCCTGGCCTCTCGTCGATCAGCACGACGGACATCTTCTTTATCTCGATCGTAATCGTGCGTGCATCGTCTTGCCGACGAAAATTCGATGCATTGAGCGAATGGAATCCATTCTGCGCCGCCCATGCGGCTATCATGTCCGCGTTCATAACTATCCTGTTTTAAGGAGATCGGGCGGACGCCTTCAGCCGTTGTCCTGCCTTTGCGAATCGCCTCTTGATCTGAGGAATACCTCGACTGAATCGCCGGAATCCAGCCGAAACCCTTCGCGCTGCGAATTGCCCGGCGGGTGTTGCGAGAAAGACTCACGCGCCATGGCGTTTGGGCGATTGCGTTTCGACGAAACGCGCTTTGTAATAGAGCCATCATAGCAAAAGTTGTATCAGGCGCATGGACCCCACACATTTGTTCGAACTCGTTATCGGGATGTTCGTGGCGATCATCGCGCTGCATTACGCCGCCCACAGGTTCGGGCTACCGCCGTCCGTGGCCTTGCTTGCCGGTGGCGGGTTGCTCGCCTTCCTCCCGGGTCTGCCCACGATTGCCGTCGACCCCGGCCTGGTGCTCGTCATCTTTCTTCCGCCACTGCTCATGGACGGAGCCTGGTTCATTCCTCTGCGTCCACTGCGCCGTCACCTGATCGGCATTGCCTCGCTCGCCATTGGTGCGGTGTTCTTCACATGCGCCGTCTTGGCTGTGGTGACCCATCTCCTGTTTCCATCGTTGCCTTGGGCGGCATGCGTCGCACTCGGTGCGATCGTTTCGCCGCCTGACGCCATTTCCGCCCGCGCAGTCCTGCAACGAGTAAAGTTGCCCCGGCGCCTGCAAATCCTGCTCGAAGGCGAAAGCCTGCTCAATGATGCCAGCGGCCTGGTGCTCTTCCGCCTCGCCGTCGCGGCCGGTGTTACCGGTGCTTTCAGCACAGTCGATGCGGCGGGGAGCTTTTTGCTGTTGGCGGCGGGCGGTGCCCTCGTCGGCATCGTCGTTGGAACAACCTGGGTCCTGTTTGTGAGGCTGCTGCGCGACGAATATCTGATGATCGCCGCGACAACGGTGCTAGCTTGGACCTCTTATCTGCTCGGCGAGCAAATCCACGTTTCGGGCGTCATCGCAACAGTAACCACGGGACTGATTGCGAGCTGGCATCAGCATACAGTGCTTTCGGCCTCGATACGCATGCGCGGCACGTCGTTCTGGACCGTGATCATCTTCCTTATGGAAGCCGCGGTTTTCATCTTGATCGGATTGTCGCTGCGGGGCGTTGTCGATCGCGGTGGCGGCTTTGGCGTAGTGACCGCAACGATGGGAATGCCGATCCTGGTGATCTTGATTGCACTCACCCTCGCGCGCTTCGGCTGGGTGTTCGGATCCGACCTCGTGATCAAACTTTGCAATGTCTTGGGGCTCGATCGATACACGCCGCTCGGTGCCCGCGGCGTCACTGTCATAAGCTGGGCCGGCGTTCGTGGCGTCGTCACGCTGGCCCTGGCGCTGAGCGTGCCCGAAGGCTTCCCTGGCAGGGATTTCATCCTGGTGACCTCATTCGCCGTCATTGTCGGAACCGTGCTTATTCAGGGGACGACGCTTGGGCATGTGATCGCCTGGGCAAGGCTCAGCGAGCCGGAGTCGGAAAAGGCGCGCCTCACCATGAGCCAAGCCGAAGCTGCCATGGCCCAAGCGCAATTTGCGACCGTCAAGGGCCTCGCCTATGACAGTGACGGGAAGCTCATTCATCCGCAATTGCTGGAACGATATCAGCGCAGGTCAGTGGCGATCGTCGATTATGCGGCGCGCACGGAACAATACTCGCCTATGCTCCAGGCCCATTTCGATGTGGTTCTCGAAGCGGTTGCCACGGGGCGTCGCGAACTCATCCGGCTCCACCGCGCCGGCGATATTGATGACGAGACGTTGCGCGAACTGGAGCGAGACCTAGATCTCGAGGAGTTAAGCGCCATCTCCGCCAAGTCCTAACGGCAGGCGCAAACTTCGTTTCAGTCTACGGCCCAAACGCTGGACGACATGCCGCGGCTATGCGGCAGGCGGCTCTCGTCTCTTGAAGACCAATTTGATCGCACCGTTGCCGCCCAGCTTGCCGCCGCTGCCAAAGACGCGGACCTCGCCTTCCGAGCTGATCTCCACCGAGAGCTCGACCTCGTCGAGCGTCAATGCCAGCCTGCTTAGCGGCTGATCGAAGACATGTTGCACGACCTCGAGCAGGTTGGTCATCTGGTCCTTCAGCGCATCCGCACCGATGCTGACCGCCTTGAGCGGCGAGCCCAGGATGGAACCGAAACCGCCACCAATATCGTCGCCGCTGCGTGCACCCTGGTCGCCTATGATCGGCCCGGTCGTGAAACCAGGCGAGGACGCTGCATCGGTAATGATCGTGATTTCCCTGTTCATGTCGCGTGCTCCTGTCGTGTCCCGTCAACGGATGTGCATCGGAAAATTCATCGGCATGCCGCTCAAACTTCGCAGACCACTCTGAAACCGACCCGCCCCTCCCATCCCGTCAGGGTTTCCTTCATCCAGTCCCGATAGGCCGAACGGCAAATCGCCGGGTTGTGCGAGAAGGAACCGCCTCGAAGCACGCGGACGGAGGATTTGGGATCGACAAAGGGCCTGCCGTCGCGCGGTATCGATCCAAGATCGGGATTCCAATTGTCGAGACAATGCTCCCAGACATTCCCGTGCATTTCAAAGAGGCCAAAGCGGTTCGGCGGATACGATCGGACAGGCTTCGTCGACCCATAAAAGCTGCCTTGCGGCCCCGTGGCATAGGCGCCATCGGGATAGGCGACATCGGCATAGCCGGCGCTCGATACGTTCTCACCAAAACTCATGCCGCACACCGCGCCGCCGGTGCCGCAATAATTGGCGAGCGCCGGCGTCAAGGTCGGTCCGAAATGAAAGGCCGTCGTCGTATCCGCCCGGCAGGCACGCTCCCATTCGGCTTCGCTCGGCAGCCGAATGACGCGTTCCGTCAGATCGGAGAGCCTGGCGCAGAATTCGGCCGCCTGTTGCCATGTGACAGTTTCCACCGGGCGGTCGTCGCCAGGAAAGGAGAACGGCGCTGCCGATAGCGAAATGCCGATCTGCCCGGGATGAGCCGCGAGCACGGCACGCCATATCCTTTGGGTGATCGTCGTGCGGCTGACGGCGATGCGGCCGATGGTTACGTCGATCTGCTGCTCAAATTTGCCGACGCGGAGGAGTTCATCATTTGGCGAACCCATTTTGAAAGTAGCGGACGGCAGGATGCTGAATTCGACGGCGTTGTCGACGTCGATGGGCTGGCTGAAGGTTTCGACACTCTCCCAACGCGTATCGAGCAGCTCGCCCTTGTCATCGACGGTCGTCACTGGCACCGTCTCGGCGCGTATGGGCGACGGGCGCAACGTTCCTCGGCTGCGAAGCAGCCAAGCTCCCGTCCCGACCGCGGCAAGAACTCCCGTGGCACCGGCCCCATAGAGAAGCGCCCGTCGCGGTATCCTCGGAAGAGCGACGGCATTTCCTCTGCTTGCGGTCTCCGGACGCGGTTCGGCGACGCCGGGATTATCGCCGCCATCGGAGTCGCGCTTTAAGGTAACGCGCCTGATACCCTCTCTGGTCTGTGCATCTGCCGGCGCGACGGCGTTGATGCGCCACCATAATTGCTCGGCCTCGGCAAAATTTCCGTTTGCCTCGGCCTCCAGCGCTTCGAGCTTCAGCGGCTCCAAGTCCTCGGGCAACGCGAGTGCCGGAAGCAAAATGAAATTGCGCTTGGACAGCGGCTCGACAAAGGTCGAGGGCGTTTGGCGAGGCTTTCCATATTTGCGGCATAGGTCCGGGACAGCGAATTTCAGATAATTGTCCAGCCGCTCGACCGTCGCGCAATTCTGCTGGCCTTCCATTCCGAGGCCTTCGAGCAGTCCGTAGGTGAAAGCGCCATGGCGAAGTTCGGAGATTTCATAGGAGAATTCCGAGGGGCTGCAGGAGCAGATGGTGACGGCGCCCTGCTGCCTGTCGAGACCGAGGCCTTCACCGTCGCGCGCACCTTCGTTACGACAGGCATCGAGAAGCAGGATGACATTGTCTGCGCCGCTGCGTTTCAACCGCTCAGCGACGTGATGCACCGAAATTGCCGTTTCCTCGACATTGCCGGGATCGGCATCGATCGGCAGCAAGTAGTCCTGATCCCGATCCCGCCGCCCGTGACCGGCAAAGAAGAACCAGAGATTGTCGCTTGGCCGAAGGAAGCGCTGTTCGAAACGCACCCTCAAGAAGCGCATCAGATTGCCGAAGGTCGGACGAGACTGCAGCGGGCTTCCGAAATCCGAAGGCAGCGGCGGCGCGTCCTCCGCGAGAAAATAGACTCGGTTGAAATGGGCGGTCGTGCTGAAAAAGTCGCTCATCGCTTGAGCATCTTGTTGAGCGTACTCGAGCGGCCTCAAATTATCGTAGCGATTTATCCCTATGCAGATCGCCCAATTCTCACTCATGCCCGCATTGCCCGCCCCATAGCCAATGTCGACCGATGCAAACAGCAGTTCCTCATATTCCCCATCGAGACAGCCACCCGGCAGCGCCGCCACCGGTTTTTTCGTATCGGCGTCTCCCGGCCATCTGACTCACTTCATATTGCCGCTGCCACTACCGCCCGAACTGCTACCACCCATATTGCCGCCGCTCGTGCTCCCCGTGCCCGAGCCGCCGCCCATGTTGCCGCCGCCACTCGTGCTGCCGCTCGAACCGGAGCTGCCTGATCCGCCGCCGTTACCGCCACCTCGATTTCCATGGCCGCTCCGCTGTGTTTCCCCCGTCGGGCTATTTTGAGCCGGCGACGACGCCCAGGGCCACATGAACGGTTTGCGGACATATTGGCTGTAGAGAATGATGGGGCCCGTTGCCCGATCGGCGGCAGACTCCGGAGCCCTGATGGGATCGGCGAAGATGACACGTCCGGAGGGAAATTCGTAGGCACCCGCCTCCCCTGCGCCCAAACCGGAGCCGACAATCGCCGTCATTGCCAAGATCACGCATAAGTCGTTCATCGCGACATCCCCAATCTGCGTGAGAAAATTATAATATACAAAACCTCCCCTTGCACGACGAAACACAAACCACGCTCAAAGGTACTCGCGCGAATTGGCTACGGTTGGGAAACGCGCTCAGGCTCTTGTCAGTGCCAGTCCTGATTATGGGAGCGGTGAACGTCCGTGAGCCCGTTTCTGAAGAACCGATCATAATAGTCGATCTCGACGTGATGGGCCTGCAGCCAGACGCCCGGCACATGGATCGCGTCGCAATGCGCCGGGAAACGGCCATGCGTCTCGTAGATATAGGTGCAGATGTCCCGCGCGCAGCCGATGACGTCGTCGTTGTAGACGGCAGCCTCCGCCAGATAGCGTTTGCCGTAGTCATCCTTGTATATCTCGGCAAAGAGGGCCTGATCGTTGAAGAGGCCGTTCTTGCCGAACTTGTCCTCGACGACGGCCTTAACGGCGTCCGCCATGCTGTCGTAATAGGGTGGCGACATACCCTTGATCAGATGCTCGCCTTTGAAGCGCAGTCCGATCGGGTTGCTGCGCAGGTTGGCGTAACGCGGCAAAGGGACCTGCCAGCGCAGAATGTCCATCAGGCGCCAGCGCGGCGTGACGACGTCGAAGCCCAGCATGGGGCCGTACGTCTTCAGGAATTTCGGGTCGCCAACGAGGACCGGCGGGCTGATGGAGCCATGGATCCAGGCGCCAAGCCCCATGGCGTCGGCGGTCAGGAATATATTCTGCAAAAGGAGATCGGCCTCGATCTGAGTGCGCAGCGAACCGATGACGCCGAGGGGGATCTTGATATCCTTGTTCAGAAAGCCCTTGTCCACCCAGCGCTTGACACCTGCGAGCCGGTAGAAATTGCGGTCGTCCACGATTGCCGGCCGGGCGCCGTCCGGCTGGGTCAGCAGGTACATCATGCCGTTGATATATTGCCGCGAGAGGTCGACCACCGGCAGGAAGATGGTCGTGCCCGGCAGGTTCGACAGGAACCGATTGGAATCGAGATAGGCCGGAAAGGCGCGCTTGCCGTCCGGAACATCAAGACGGTGATCGAGAATACGCACCTTCGCCTCTGCCGCCCGGGCGATCAGCCTTTCCGCCGTCAGCGCTTTCTCGCCATCCGGTGGCGGCGGCAATTTGCGGATGAAATAGGTGCCGCTGTCGTTGATCATGAAAAAATGCGTGCCCTGGGCATTGTCGGGACTGCCGGCGGTGCGGCCCTCCATGACAAGGTTCGGCTTGGCCATGATCGGTTGATGCGTGGCCGGGTCCTCGAAAGGCCGGTCGGGCATGGTGAGACCCGTCGAACCCGTGATGGCAATCAGCATCGCCTCTTCAAGCTCCGAAAGAGGTTCCCGCGGGTGCTCCGACTGGTAGCTCATCGTGCCGGCCAGCACCGAGCTCCCTTGGCTGACGCGATGGGTGCGTCGGCGCCATATTGTCTCGATCAGCGGTCTTCGGAACAGCGCGTCAAGGCCGCGATTGCCTGTCGAGGTTCCAGTCGCAGCCGCACCTGCCGGCGAACGATCATCTGTTCCAGGTAGGTCGGTCATGATGCCCTCTTTTCCAGATCCTGCTTTTCGCCGCCGAGAAGAACCGGCCGCCAGGGCACAAAGGCGCTGGCATTGCGCGGCAGCATGGATGCAAGATCCGGGCAATGCCGCAGGATCAGGCTCGTCATGCCGTTATTGGCGATCCAGTCGATGCCGAAGGGCGAATAGACCTCCGGACGGAAATCCACCGTCAGGAAGCGATCGCTCTGCAGCCGGCGCGATGCCATGAGAATGAAAATACGGAAAGCGGTGTCGCTGAAGCCGAAGCCTTCCGGCGGGGGTTCGGCGAAGAGGCCGACCACGGTGTCGATGCGGTCGATGTCGCCGTAGATCTCCTTCAGCAGCCGCACGTCCTCCGGGTTGGTCGACAATTCCTCCCAATGCTTGATCCGCGGCCGGTGCAGGCCGGCCCTGAAATCATTGTAGCGCGGCACGCCGCGGCGGCGCGTACGGACGAGATCGACGACGGAAAGGTCGATGATCTCCTTATCGCGCGTGAACGCCTGAAGTGCACGGGGGAAGTTGTGCAGGGTGATGGCGCCGGGATGGGCCGTGCCGAAGGAATAGAGCGTGTTGCGAAGACCATATTGCCGCATGATCTCATCGGCGCCCGGGCCTTGTATATCCATGAAGCTCTTTTCGGCGATCTTGGCCCCCGTCTTGTGATTATAGAAGCAGTAATCGTCGGGCAGCAGCGGATGCATGCGGTAGACGGTGACGAAATCCTCGGTCAGCGAATAAGGCGTGCCATGATGATCCGGCATCGTCTTCGGGATGCCGGTGGATGCATGCGCGTCGATTAGCCAGAGGCCTGCCTTCGTCAGCCAGTCATTGGTGGGCGGGCCGTTCCAGTTGCTGGAAAGGCCAACTTCGATCGCCTTGGTGGCAAGGATCGCCGGCGTCCATTCGACCGTATGGATCTTGGCAATCAGCGCTGAGACGATCAACCTGGCGGTCTGGTAGATGCGTTCGTCGTCCCAATTGCCGTATTGGCGCCGGAGCTCGTCGCAGAGCAGATTATGTTCGCGCGCAAACAGCGTGTGCATGGCGCTCAAGCCAAGCCACCAGCTCTCGTTGAAGCCGGTCACTTCGAAACCGTGGACATCGACCGGAAGGTGCCCGTCGACCAGGCGTATCTTCGGACCCTCGCGCAGGTCCTTGGCCTTCTTGCTGTCGGGACCGTAAACCTCCGATCCGTCCCACCAATGCGAGGCGGCATTGCCGAAATAAATCGGCTGCTTACCGTCATAGCCGCTGATCTCCATATTTCCGGCAATCCGCATCACGTCTTCCGGCTTGCCGCCGACCTCGCTCGTCCATTTCATCCCGGCGGGAAGGCCGACGACGACGTCTTTTTGTCCCAGGGGATGGCGGGCATGGTTGACCCAATCGTGGACCTGAAACTGAATCCAGGCGGCGGCGAGGATGTTGAGCGAACGCGCCGGAATGAACGTATCACGATGCAGCAATTGCTGCGCAACCACCACCGGATTGGGCGTGTCGAACAGTTCAGGCGCAAAAACCGGCGTGATGTTGCGGCCGAAGGTCGAGCCCACGGCGCCCATCTTCGGTGCCGATAGATCGTTGAACGTACCGTCATAGGTCCGCATTTGCCGCTCGCCTTCGGCAATCGCCGGCGGCGGTGTCGGACGAGCGACTGGCGGCGCTTCGACAGGATCGGTCCCGATCAAGTTCTTTTCGCGCAAGACGTAACGGAAAGCATCGAGATTGAGCAGGCTCAGCCGCAGCGGCAGCCGGTGCCAGGCGATGAACCGGTTTATGACCAGAAAAGCAGAGCGCGCAATGCTCCCAGCCACCCGGTTGCGAAGCGGCACCGGTGTCGTCCAACGGAAACTGTGGCGATAAGCGGCGCTGGCGTCATAAACCACTTTGCGCGCCCGGTTCAGATTGCCGAGTGGCCTGAAGGCGTCGGTCGTGTTCCAGGGATTGAACGCCAGCTCGTCGACAAGGCGCGCATTGGCGATGGTTTCGGCGTCGCCGGTTTTCGGCTTGCTGACTTTGAGGTCTGCTACCTTGATCGGAGGCGAGGCGGACTCCGTCCATTCGACGGATGTGTCCTCGATCGGCGTCTGCTTCCGATCGACGAAAAGCTGGAGACAGAGTTCGTAGCGGATATCCCCGACCTCCAGCCGCCGGGCGATTTCGGCGGAGAGATAGCCGGGATCGGTTTTGGACGGATCGGGAGCATATGGCGCATTTGGTGCGGGCCGGAATAGGTAGCGCACCGCCAGCCTGTCGCCCCAACACATCGCACCGCGGCTCCAGAACGTCTCAAGCGCCAGGCTGCGGATTTTCCGGTTACGGCCGGTCGTGACATTGCGGATCATGCGCAGGGTTTCGGAGGGTCCGAAAGTGAAGGCGAGGCCGATCACACCGAAGAGCCGGCTCAAGCCGCCGCCCGCCGTCGCCTTGGCAAAGGCAACGAACTGCCTGGCATCGCGGGCATGGGAAACCGGAAAATTCGTCGCCAGGAGATCGTGTTGCTCCTGATCCGAAACATTGATCCGCACAGCCAAGCCACGCAGATCGGGCATATAGTCCGGTTGACCGTAACCGCTGGCATTGGACAGGCGCAGGATGGCGGAATAGCTCTTGCCTGGCGCAGCGAAACCAACCCTCAGATCTTCGGGCAGGTCATCGACGAACGTCAACTCGGCATCGATAGCCGCAAAGACCGCCTTGCTGTGAAACGCGCGCTGGATATCGGCCGCTTTGGCATAGCTGCGCGTCTTGTATTGGACCCGCATCATGTCTTGCGCGAGCCGCTCGAACATCAAGCGCTCAGCCTCCACGCCACCTTGGTAGGATTCACTCCACTCCATTGTCGCCCTCCGTGAACGCATCGATACGATGGCTTTCGGCCCCATCGCATCGATGGGAATGCATAGGATTGAAATGCGGCGGACGATCCCCGTTTTCCCTGCGCCGTCCGCGATGCGACAGGGAAACGCTTTCGATTTCGGCGCATTGCGCCGACGAACAAAGTGGCTATTGCGTGCCCCGACCCGGGAGAATCCGATTCTCGACCATTTCCGCGATACCGGACAGAAGCCCTTTCGGAGACGGGCTGTAATGCGGTAGCGCAAGTCGTGTGATGTGGGCGTCGATGATCACCGGCTTACGAAGTGCGAGCGCCTCTTCGAAGGCGCTTTCGAACTCCTCGATCGTCTCCACCCTATATCCCAGCGCCCCGCAGGCCCTGGCATAGGCGACATAATCCGGATTACCGAATTCGACCAAACCCGATTCCGCATAGGCTTCGAGTTGATAAAGCTTGATGAGCTTGAATTCGCCGTCGTTGAAAATGATCCAGATGACCGGGATGTCGTATTGAACGGCGGTCAGAAGCTCGAAGCCCGAGAGCAGATAGCATCCGTCGCCGCAGCCGACGATCACGGGACGGTCAGGATTGGCGCATTTGGCGCCAAGCGCACCATTGACATGCCCCGCCATCGGCCCGAACCCGCCAGGCTTGCGAAAGAACTGCCCCGGTGAAAGCTCCAGATAATAGCCGAGCCAGGCAAGATGTGCGCCGGCGTCTGCAAGCATAATGGCATTCGGCGGCAGACGCTTGGAGACGGCCTGGGCGAGTTGGCCAGGATGAATGTCGGCCAGGAGATGGACGATCCGCTCCGCGTCATAGTCGCGCCCCTCGGCGGGTCTCGACGGCACGGCCTCGACCTTCGGCCATATTTCCTTGTTGAGCGCCGCGACCGCGCGTTTCGCATCGCCGATGATTGCGGCATCGGATTTGTAGACCTTGTCTATTTCGCCGATGTCGATGTTGATATGGATCAGCGTCTTGCCGGTCAGAAGATCATCGCGAAAATTGAAAGTGGCATGCTGCGCGAAAGAGTTCCCCACCGCAAGGATCACATCGGCCTCAAGGAAAGCCTTCCAGGCGGCGCTGTGGCCGCTGTCGCAGAACACGCCGACTGAGAGAGGATGACGCTCCGAGATGATGCCTTTTCCATCGAGCGTCGTCGCAAACGGGATCTGGTAGCGCTCCAGCAGTTCCGTCAACTCCGGTCCGGCACTGCTGCGAACGGCACCGAAGCCGATCAACGCCAAGATCTTTTTACCCTTAGCAACGGCACCCGCCAGAAGCTCGGCAACCTCACTCACCCTTTTCGCGTCTGGCATCACCGACCGTCGCTCAAGATTGATGTCGCGGTAGTTGTCAACGGAGACGCCATGATGCGTTAGGTTTTCCGGAACATGGATGTGCACCGGGCCGGGGCGGCCGTCGAAGGCCAGGTTGACGGCCTCTTCGACAACGTCACAGGTCTTGGCGGCATCCGTCAGTAGAAATGACTTCTTCGTGGTGGCCGCAAACATCGCCTGGGAATCCGGAGTCCGACTGACGCCGGAGGTTTCATTCAAGGCGCCCTTCCCCTTCCAATCGAGGGAGGCGTATCCGGAAACGGCCAGTACGGGATAGGAGTCCGACATGGCAACGGCCAATCCGGAAAACAGATTGAAGGCGCCCGGCCCCGCGGTCGCAAAGCAAAAGCCCAAGCGATCCGAATGCATGGCATATCCGCATGCCATGAAGGAAGCCGCCTGTTCGTGGCGAGTGATGACGGGTTTTATCGAGGAATGTTTGAGGGCAAGCATCAGACCGGCGGCATTTTCGCCTGCTCCGCCGAAAGCGGCGCCGACCCCTACTCCCTCAAGCGCCTTCACGATCGCCTCGTAGACTCTCATCGAGAATGCCCTCCAAACGCACAGACTAACCGACGCGTCTAATTCTCAACTACATTGTCAATGCGGAAAGACACTGCTCCTGCATTCAAGTCCCGAAAATATTAGAAAATATCTATATAATGGCCAAACCTGCTTGGTGAGACCCGCCGCATTTCGCGCGTGAAATCCAAGCAACCGAAGCTGAAATATGCTGTCGAACGAAACTGCCATTTGGTGGGGTAATCGCGCCACCTCTCATCGTCCAGGCCATCTTTGCGCATTTTGAAATAAACTTCAACCTCAGATTACCGCAAGGAAACAGTACCGAACGGCTTCTGCTTTTTCTCGGTCATAACAATGGGTAACGAGATTCCTAAAACAATTTGTGATCGTATATCCACTACCTAAAGCCGCGCGCTGAAGGCGGCGCGCAGCTGCGGCGGAACATTCAGCAACGCGAGTGCCGCGACAAGCTCATCACTCCAGCCGGCTGGTAAAGTCGATGGCTGCGCGAATTCATCGGTCCCACTCAGAAAGTGCTGAGCGGCGTGAAAGCCGAGCGCGCGATAGACCTCGAACTGCTCCTCGCTGAAAAATTGGTCGAGTGTCGTCTCGTGCGGAAAGGTCGGGTTCCGCCTCTTATAGTCCATGATGTAATCGTTCTCGTCGCCGGTCAGCGATGACTTGATGTAGAGCAATATGCCCTTTTCGTCCTCGCCGTATTCTATGATGCCAACGGCGGCGTGGGGTCCTTTGAATCTCGCCGGCGCACCTATCTTCGCTGCCATCTCCTTGGTCACGTCCAGGCCTCTCTTCTGGATGTCCCGCCAGGGGAGTTCGATGCGTATGCCGAGGTCGATACGTGCCATGACCTGGAGTTTCACGAAGGATTCAAATGTCATGCTTGGATCGGCTTCGGCATCGATGGCGAGAATAACTTTGCAGCGGCGGCGTAGCAATTCGTATATGCCGAGATTTTCTATATGGCCGCCGTCGGTCAGATAGACGTTCAGCCTCCTCTCGTCCAAGCGACCGGCGGTTTCATTGGCAAAGTACCAAGTCCCGAAATTCGACCACCATCGGTTCGGCCAATGGCGCAACGCGCCGAGCTTTGCCGGATTGGCAAGCCAATAGCCGAGGCGGACGTTCAGCAAGGAAAGGCTGAAGGTCAATATGCGGACGGTATGGTTTCCCATATTCGCCGACGCCGCCGCACCGGATGTGGCCATCGCCGTCGCAAGGCTGAGCGACGGAACGGCGTCCTCCATCTCCTTCGTCGCCACGTAGCGCGTTGCTTGGCTACCGATATACAACGGGCTAAAGATGAAATTATCGGCGTTGCGGCCGCGCTTGTTGAGGGCCTTCGACGCGATCAAATTGATTGTCGTGTTGACGAGCAGATAAGGCGCATAGGCCGCTCCCTTGTTCCAAATGCCTCCCTTGGCATTGAACTGCTTCAACGACGAGAATTTCCAACGGTCGACATCGACAGACGGCTTGCCGCTTCCTAGACGCACGCGCTCAAACAGGAAAGCCCGGCTGAGACGGTCCCGGTAGAGCTGGTTCAGCGAGTTGGAATTGGGCCCGATGAAGAGGCAGATGAAGGCGAGCAGCAAGGCGACCCAGAGATAGAGCGAGCCGATCTCGCCGAGCCTCCCGATGGCAGGAATATGGTTTGTGACAAGGGCAGACACAGCAGAAAGCCAAGACGGAGCAACGGGATCAGGCGGAGGAGCGGAAGCCAGCTCGGCTACGGGCGTAATCGCCCAAAAACTGAGATAGAGATAGGAAACCCACAGCAGCAGCGGCACGACAAAGGCCGAAAGATAGAGGGCGATACGGCTCGCGTATTTTTTTAGCGTTGCCGTCCAGGTTGCCTCTCCGAGGGTCGCTCTTGCGATGTTCGCGAGCTTCTGCGCCGCACCTATCAACACAAGAGCTGCTGGAAGCAGAACGCTGGCAAGCGATGGAACGATATGCGCGATCGCCAGAAGAACGCTCTTCATGCCGCCGTTTTCGAGGCCGGCGATTTCGGGCGTAGTGGTCGTTGCCCCAGCAAACATGCCGCTGAGGATGAGCGGCTGCAGCTCGATGAGAAAGGCGCCGGCAATGGCTGCGACGAGCCAGCCGAGGATCCATGCAAGCCGCTCGCGCGTCATCAGCCGGCTGGTCTGAAACGTCACGGAGGTTGCGATCGCGCTGACGAACATCAAGGCCAGGACGACAACGGTAACATTGATCGTCAATGTGAATGCTTCCAAGCCCTTGACGGTGATGAAGGGAAGCCAACCGCGGCTGAGTGGAAAGCCGATAATATCAGGCTGCCCGAGATCGATGGAACGGGGATTGCAGGCGACGGTAAACACGGCAAGCAGAAGCAGGGCGGGCAGGACGATCAGCGCGTTCACGAATAATCCGCGCATCAAAAGCGCAAAGCTCGTCAGATAGTCGATCGTTCCGTTTGGGACGAGGAAGTTCGAATAGTTTCGCAGATGCTGGATTTCCGGCGTTTCCTGGGAATCGAGCTTGCTGGCAAAGGGGAAGGTATAGGGCTCCTGCATCATGCCTGAGACGATGGATGTACCGATGTAGCCGCCACCGGACACCGTAGAGAGATAATCGAAGGCGTCGAAGACACGCGGCTCGCCATCATGCGTCAGCGCATCCAGCGCTTGCGAGACGCCGAGGCAAAAGGCGGCAGAGCGGATGCCGCCGCCGGAAAACGCAAGCCCGGTCAGGTTGCTGCCGGTCTCAATTCGGACGGTGCCACGTTTGCCCGCGCCGGTATGGTCCTGCGAAAGTTTCGCCGCATGGCGGGGGATGTGGAACCTCGCATTCCCCGCGCCTTCCGTTGTGGAATGGCGCTCGGCCCGCACAGCTTCCACGCCGCCATTCTGAAGTGACTGGCGCCGGAAGTTGACGACATCCAGCTCCCGTTTGAAGATCGCTTCGAAATCCAGGGTCATGCGTCCCACCCCATTGCCAAGAATGGTTGCCATTCAAATACGCGCTGCAATTGTATCAGAAATGTTTCGCGGCGAAGGAAGCATTTTTCCATGGCGATTGCGCTCGCCGTCGCACCCGCGCTGACGGCAGTTTTCGACAGCCTTAAAAAATATGACTGAAACGCTCTTGTTTTTGACGCCGCTCAGGGGCTATACCGCCGGCATTTACGCCCGGCCCTTCCGGCTACAGAACAATCAGGACCTTTCTTGTGACCCTATTGAAATCATTTCTCGCCATTTCCGGCCTCTGCGCCGCGCTCAGCTTCAGCGGTGCCTCGGCATTCGCCGCTTCGAAGTATCCGCTGACCATTGAAAATTGCGGCGTGCAGGTGACCTTCCAGAAGGCGCCCGACCGGGCGATCGGCCTTGGCCAGAACAGCGCGGAGATCCTGCTGCTATTGGGCCTTCAGGATAAGATGGTCGGCACAGCCTTCTGGCCGAGCAAGGTATTGCCGCAGCTTGCCGAAGCCAATGCCAAGGTGAAGCTGCTGACGGTCGAATTCCCGACCTTCGAAACCATCCTCGCGGAGAATCCCGATTTCGTGGCAGCAGCTTTGCCGAGCTTGATGGGGCCGAGCAGCAAAGTTGCCAAGCGCGAGGACTACGACAAGGTCGGCATCCCGACCTACCTTTCGCCCAGCACCTGCCTCAGCACCAAAGAGGTCAAGGACCAATATGGCAGCCGCGCTCAGCTATGGAACACGGACCTTCTCTACAAGGAAATCGACGAGCTGTCGCAGATCTTCGACGTCGCCGATCGCGGCCAGGCGCTGATTGCCGATTTCAAGGCGCGCGAGGCAGCACTTCGCTCCAGCGTTTCGAAAGACGGCAAGAACCTCTCCTACGTCTTCTGGTTCTCGAGCCCCGGCCCGTCGGCCGACGCCTATCTCGGCGGCAAGAATGCCGCTTCCGGCTTCATCGCCGACCTGCTCGGCGGGTATAACGCGGTGACTGCGGAAGCGGAATGGCCGACGCTCGGATGGGAAAGCATCATTGCCGCCAATCCGGACGTCATCGTCGTTGCCAATCTCGACCGCAACCGTTGGGAACTCGACAAGTCCGACGCCAAGATTAAGTTCTTGACCACCGATCCGGCGGTCAGCCAAAGCTCGGCTGTCAAGAACAAGGCGATCGTGGTCATCGACGGCCAAGCCATGAACCCGACGGTTCGAACGGTCTACGGTGCCGAACAGGTGGCGGACCAGCTGAAGGCGCTTGGTTTTCTGAAGTGACCGATACGCGTCGCCCTCTTCAGCGGTTTTTCGCCTTCGGCTTGCTGCTGTTGGCTTCGTTCGCTGCCATCGGTCTCGTCGTCGGGATTAGCGTCGGGATCGGCGATCTGCCGATCCCGCTCGTCACCACCTTCTCCGCCGTTACCAATCGAATGGGATGGACGGCGGTAGAACTCAACAATATCCATGAGGCGGTAATCTGGGACTATCGTCTCAGTCGGGCGCTGGTGGCTGTCTTCTGCGGCGCAGGGCTTGCACTCTCGGGAGCGATCATGCAGGCGCTGCTGCGCAATCCGCTTGCCGAACCCTATGTTCTCGGCATCTCGGCGGGCGCATCTACCGGCGCCGTTGCGATTGTCATCCTCGGCGTCGGCGCCGGGGCGGTATCCCTATCTGCCGGGGCTTTTGCCGGCGCCTTCGCGGCCTTCCTCCTGGTGGCCTTGCTGTCGAACGGCACACGTGGCGGCGCCGACCGCACCATCCTTGCCGGTGTCGCCGCATCGCAGCTTTTCAATGCTGCGACCTCCTATATCGTGACGACATCGGGCAATGCGCAGCAAGCCCGCGATGTGATGTTCTGGCTGCTCGGCAGTTTCGGCGGCGTGCGGTGGCCGGAATTCATCCTGGTGTCGATCGTCGTCGGCTTCGGGCTCGTCGCCTGCCTGCTTTATGCCCGCGTGTTGGATGCCTTTGCCTTCGGCGACGAGGCGGCATCCTCGCTCGGTGTCAATGTCGCGAGGGCGCGGATCGCACTTTTCGTTCTGACGGCAATGATGACGGCGACGATCGTCAGCATCGTGGGCTCGATCGGTTTCTTCGGCCTCGTAGTGCCGCATGCGGCGCGCTTTCTCGTCGGGCCGCTGCATATTCGTCTGCTTCCGACCTGCGCCGTAGCGGGCGCGATCCTCATGGTGCTCGCGGACATAGCGTCGCGTGTCCTCGTTCCGCATCAGGTCCTGCCGATCGGCGTCGTCACAGCGCTCGTGGGCGTGCCCATCTTCTCGATCATTCTTTACCGGTTCCAGCGTGCGTCATGACCATCAAGGCAGATAATCTCGTCTGGAGAATTGGTAAGAAGACCATTCTTGACGGCGTCTCATTCGAGGCGCAGCCAGGCAAGATGCTTGGCCTGCTCGGGCCGAATGGCTCCGGCAAGACCTCGCTTCTCCGTCTTCTCGCTGGTCTGAAGCGACCACATTCCGGCCGCATCACCCTCGACCAGAAGGATATCACCACGATCGGCCGGCGCACGATCGCCCGGCGCGTCGCCTTTGTCGAACAGCACGCCACGACCAATACCAATCTGCGGGTCATCGATGTCGTAAAGCTCGGCCGGTTTGCGCACCTGTCCATGTTTTCGGGCTGGACCGTAGCCGACGAAAAGGCTGTCGAAGGTGCGCTCGAACGCGCCGGGATGACGGAGAAACGCAATGATCGCTGGCAGAGCCTATCGGGTGGCGAAAAACAGCGCACGCACCTGGCGAGAGCCCTGGCGCAATCCCCGCAGGAACTGATCCTCGACGAACCGACCAATCATCTCGATATCCAGTATCAAATCAGCCTGATGCGGCTTGTCAGCGACCTTCCGGTTACCAGCATCATCGCTTTGCATGACCTGAACCACGCCGCCATGTTCTGCGACCAACTGATCATCATGCAGCAAGGCAAGATCGTCGCGTTCGGTGCGCCGGACGTCGTGTTGACGGAAGAGCTTCTGAGAAACGTTTTTTCCGTCGAAGCCCAGGTAGAGACGTCGCCTCATCACTCACGACCGTATATCCACTTTCTTCGGTGAGGGCCGCTTCCGAACGCCACCCGATATCGACGTCAGGCTGAAACGCACCTAGCTGGGCACGCCGAACGGCAATGTCCAACCTGCCGGACTGTTGGTTTCCTGCTGATGGGAATGGGGAACTCCCTGTTCAAGCCGTAGGCTGCGACCCAGCATATTCTCCAGCGTTTCCTTCGGCGTGTGGCCGAATTCGGCCTTGAACAGTCGATAGAAATATTTCTCATTCGAGAAGCCGTGGCTCCAGGCAATCTCGGCTATGTGGCGTCGAGCGTGGTTGGGGTCTGCCAGCGTATGGTGAGCACGCCACAATCTCCGGCGCTGTATCTGCCGCATGACGCCGCCATCATTTTCGAACAGTTGATAGAGTTTCGCCCGCGACACTCCGACATCCCGGCAAATTCGATCGGGCGTCAGATCCGCTTCCAGCAAATGCCCGTCGATGTAGCGCCGGATTCGGCCGAGCAGCAGATCGCGCGCGGCATTGCCCGCCTCGGGCGCCACATCCGGGGCCGAAGACACAGCAGCGGTCACAAGCTGCATGGTCGATTGAACGATATAGGGAATGTCTTGCTGTTTCAGATTGGAAAGATTTCGGTACAGCGAAATCATGTGGTCTCCCAGAAGACTTGCCATGCCGCCCGACAGCGTATGCCCGTGCAGAAGCTCCGTTCTTCCTGGCAGGAGATGCCGCGGCACCAAAAGGGAAATTGTGTCGTCCGCCTCGACCAAGCATTCATTGATTTGCGCAGCATCGACGACGAACAGATCGCCAGCGGATTTGGTGGGGCTTTGATCTGTCGACCAGCAAATCAATCGACCTCTCAACATCAGACTGAACCGGAAGAAGTCGTGGCCGTCGGTACGGGCAAGTCTTTCGGTTCTGCGGATTTCGTATGCGGGCGCCCGACCCTGATTGAGCCACTTCCTGCCCGATATGATGAGAGGACCCAGAGTGGCCCCGGTTGCCTCTGCGTTAAAGGCAACTGGACTATCGTTCCGTAACCTGCAATCGCAATGATTGTCCCGCACCCATGCGTGGAACCGATCCTTTTCCGGAAATGCGAGCGTGGAAAAATTAAAAATCGATATCGAAGATGTCTGCATCGTAGGACTATATGCTTCGTGGCTAGGCGGCCGTTGATAGAATACGAAGAACAACCGTAAAATGTGTCACTATGTTGACGCTTATCGCGCCGATTGTGGATTGGCTGGGGACGAATGGTGGCGCGGAACAGGTGCCAACCGGACCACACCAACCCACCAAACCCGCCTAAAATGCTTTGATCAATGTTCCGACCGTCACATGCGGAAAGCTCTTGCCTTTGAAATTCAGCAAGCCGGTCTGCGAGTATTGCAATTGCAGGAACTCGTTCCCCAGATTGTCGACGATGGTTTCGATGGCAAAGACGGAATCGAGATCGAGCGTATTGGCATTGGTGGTGATGAACGGGATGTTGGCGATGCCGCCGGCCGTGGAGGTTATCAACCGTGTAATCTGTTTGATGGTCTGACCCTGCTCGAAGACCTGATGGTTCAAGGTATCCCGCAGCACCTGATTGGGATCGTCGATCAGTGCCTGAGTGATGCCTGGAGGGACGGGATTTGTGCGGAATTGGCTTGGAACAGCAAGATCATATTCGGGATATGGATTCTTGCTGTCGGACGCCGGCGGCTCACCGCCAATAGCGAAGGGTATGGTATTGGCCGGCGGAATCTCCGGCACCTTGTCGAACGTGGCATGCTGTACGAAACCGACTGTGCAGAAGGCATTGCCGTGGGGAATCGTACCCAACCTCGCAATGGTCGCATCGGCCTTTGGCGCCGTGGTCGCCGGGATCGTCAGCCACATGCCGGGTTCGATATGCAACGCGCCGCCATTGGTGCCGTCCGTGACGCGGTGCAGATAGGTGACGCCATAAATGGCGATATCGCCTTGCTCGCTGCCGCGATTGAAGACCGGGGATCCGATTGAGGTGAATTCGATCGTTTCATGCAACAGATTGAGTTGCAGGAAGATGCCGTTTTCGCTGCGACCGGAATGATCAGGACGCGCAATTAGGCTGAAACCCGTCCCTTCCCAGAACCCCGGAAGATCCGCCAGGTCGCCAAGCCGATCGGCGGTGACCCTTTGCGAGGTCGCGACGCGCCGCAACGTGGTCGCCCCTCTCATGTGAAGTGCGGAAGGCTCTATGTCGTTCATCGTCGTCACCTGTCCTTCAAAGCGCCGAAAGATATTTAAGCTTGGCGAATTCCTCCCGGACGGTTTCCAGACCGTCGCGGGCAACGTCATAGGCGCTGGGTCGGCCGGCCACGGGCTGGTCCTCGCCCGGAATCCAGAATTTGCGGCGGGTGAGATGCAGGCCGCCGAGGAAAGCTGGTATTGCGTTGAAGACCTCGATCAGGAACGGGCCGTCATAGACCGGCAGGATCGGAGCAAGGAAGCTTTCCCAGGGGATCCAGCTATCCCTCAACGCACCCCGGTCAGGCGCGGAAATATGTATGTAATTCAGACGGCGTTGCGCCACGGTGGTGCGCAAGTCGGCCTGGTAAGCCGCAGGCCCGCTGCTTCCAAGCACCACATGCGCGCTATCGATGGTCAGGCCCGCCTGGGAACTGGCTACCCCTTCCAGGAAACCCAAAACATCCGAGACCATGTTCGGCGCCGGTGTTTCCCAATGGTCCACCGGCTCGATCGCGAGCTTGACGGCCCTCTTCTCCGCATAGCTGGCAAGCTCCTCGATAATCGGCCGCGCCAGCTTGTAGCGAGGTTCAAGCCAATCCTGCAGCGCATCGCTCCACAGCGGCGTGCCGGAATCGAGCGTCGGAAAAACGCCATATGGAAAGACGATCGGTCCGGCCATGACGGTCTTGCCGCCCAGGATCGACGTGATGTCGACGCGGGACTTCAAATAGGCCAATGCGCCTTCCCTCTGCTCCCGGAAAGGCGATGTGGGATCGAAGGTCCGCGTCGTCCCGACATTGGTCGTGAAGCGTACCGTTTCCAGGCCGGCCGCGTCCAAGGCCTGCCTGAAACGAGCATAACTGTCGATCTCGGCCTGATGATCGTCCATCTGCTGCGCGGCGATCGGCAGGTCGAAGCCGTCGTAGCCCATGGCGAGCAGGGCCTTGATGTGATCGATCAGGGTTTGGGTATAGGCCCGATCATTCGGCCGCAGGTCCGCCGTAAACATGAACAGGCTCAGCAGGATCTCTTTTTTTGCGCCCTTGTCCATCGTCGCTACCACCCAAGCGTCTCGTGCAGATAGGCACGCGCCATCTTGGCGTAGCGGAGCGGATTGGCCTTCGCCGGATCCTGCTCGGCTTCGATCACCAGCCAGCCTGCAAAATCCGCTTCGGCGAGCGTCGTCAGGATTTGCGGGAAGGTCTTTATCGAGCCGTCGCCGGGAACGGTGAATATGCCGGCCTTGATGGCCGACTGGAAGGAGAGCCCTTCGGAATGAACGCGGTTCACGACGTCGGCGCGGATATCCTTCAGATGAATGTGCTTGATCCGAGAGGCATATTTCTTGGTGACAGCCAATGGATCGACGCCGGCGGCGGCAAGATGGGCAGTGTCCAACAACAGATGGATGATATCCGGATCGGTCCTTTCCATCAGGCGATCGACGGCCGAAGTGATCATCACGCCGGTCCCGAGATGTGGATGATAGCAAAGACGCCGACCTTCCTCCCTGGCAATCCTGCCGATCTCATGAAGACCGTCCACCAACCGACCCCACTGTCCGTCTGTCAGCGTCGGGCAGTTCGGGAATAGCGCGAATGGCAGCGGATTGACCGCATGGCCGAACTCGGCCACCACGAGATCGGCTCTCCTGGGGTCCGTGCTGCCGCGTTCCATCTGCTCCAGGAAGGCGAGTTGCTGGCGGACGTTCGCGATCGTCTGCTCTTTCATGGCTTCAATCGTGAAATAGGTGCTGACCCATGGCTCCGAAACACGCAAACCACGCAACTCAAGTGCCGCCTTCAGGACCTTGGGATCGGTCGGGTATTTATGGCCAATGCTGCAGCCGACATAGCCGGCGAGCGCCATTTCACTGATGCATTGTTCGAAGGGAATGCCGATATCGATGTTGATGAAGTCGTCGTTCCACCAGAGCGTCGGCGTGATGCCGAGCCAGACTTTTTCGGGGGAGAGAGGGGGAGTTTGGGTGCTCATCTTGCCAATCCTTCGTTGTGGTTGACTTGAACTTCCTTGACTTGCGCAATTGCAGCCTCGCCCGCGAATTCCGGAATCCGTGGCGGGGAGGCCCATGAACCGTAGCCTGGCGCCTTCGCGCCCGCGGGATGGGCGCCGATTGCCTTCCACATCAGGCCTTCGGTATAGGCGGCGGGCGATACGACGAAGGTCACGTCCTTCGGCCTCGCACCGAACGCCTCGCACCAAGCGCCCGGCAGTCCGTACCAAGTGCCGACGTACCAGAGCTTGATGATATTGCGGGCGACCGGGCCAAGCTTCTCGCTACCAAAGATCTCTCGGCGCAGACGCGCCTTTCGCTCGGACGCAGCTTGGCCTTCGGTCTGCAGACAGATCTTTTCGTAGTCGGAAAGCAGTTCATTCAGGATCGCGTCGCCAATCGCGCCATTGACGGTCGCGAGGTAGGCTTCGACCTGGCCCGTGGCCCATAATTCGAAGGTGCCAAAGGCCGTTACCTCCGTCGAGAAGGCAAGAAAGCGGTGCGGATCTTCGATAGTCATGCCTCGGCCTCCTCGATCGCTGCGGTGCGGAGCACCTGGTTGTCGCCGATCTCGAACGTCGCCATCGCATAGTGGCCGCCGCTGTCGGGCAAGGGATTGCGGATCAGGTCTCCCATCAGATTCCTGAATTCGAACATTCTGGGCACAGCCTGCAGCAGCAACTGCGGCTGGCCGTTGAAGGCTTGCGTCAATTGCTCCAGGAACTGCGCATAGGTCTGGTTGAACGAAAGCGCGGCCTCGTAGAGTTCCGGACTTTTCTTGCTGTCGATGTCCCCGAGTTTCAGATCGGTCTTGACCGGATAAACCGCATTCCAATCGACGCTGAAGGTGGGGCCGGTCGGATGGCCGGGCGCGTCCTCCGGCTGGTAATAGCGCTCTCTGTCCAGCTCGTCGAAGCGGTAGTAATGCGCGAGTTCTCTCTCATGGTCATAGATGCCGCCGCCGGCACCCTCGCCCTGTTCCATCACCAGGCGTATTGCCGCCCTTGCGCTTTCGATATCGATGACGGGAAAGAGCTCGCCGCCGCCGGAATAGTAATATTCCGATGTGACTTGGCGTTTGCTATCCCCGATGAAGATGGTCCTGCCGGCAGCCTTGGCTTCCCTTTCAAGACGATCGATTCCGTCTTCGATGGCGGCATAGAAATCGCCGATGCTGTAATATTGCATGTCGTCGGCGCCCGGATACCTCCCAAGCACCGTTACGCTTCCGCGGTAGAGGCGCTTGACGAGCTTTTGGGATCCGGGGGCGAGGCGAGGACGCTCGATCTTCTTGAAGATCGCAAGCGTTTCCTTGCTGAACGGCGCCAGATGCACTTTGAAATCGGTTTCACCATCGGGAAGATGAGCGGGATAGGAAGGCACGAATCCCGGCCTCGTAAGATCAGGCGTTCCGCCGATGGCATTCAAAAGGTTTGCCGCGATCGTCAGATGTAGCATTTCCTCGACCGCGACCACCCGAATGACCTGGACGGCATCCACATTGGTGCCCGGCTTGATCGAATAAAGTGCCGTCAAATAGGGTGGGATCGTTGCGTGTTCCAATTGCATTGCTAGGTACAGATGCTCCTTGAGAGCATCGAGCGTCGTAATCGTATCAGACATCCTGGCTTCTCCGATTGTTCTGCGCGCGGAAGCGGTCCGAGCCTTATCGTTGCAACTGTTTCAGCATTGCTCGGGCGCTGCGGTAGCACAGTGCTGCGAGGGTCAAGGTGACGTTGGCCGTACCGATGGTGGGCATGCTGCCACCGCCGACCAGATAAAGGTTGTCATGTTCCCAAGAGCGCTGATCGGTGTTGACAGCCGACCTCTGCTTGTCGGATCCCATGATGTGGGTTCCGGCCAGGTGGTTGCCGCCGCGGATGGCGTAGCCTTCCCCTTCGTAGTTCACGTAGCCATAGTCACTGGTGTCATAGCGGGTGTGGTCGGCGGCACCGAGCCGAGCAAACATGGTCTTTGCGAACTCCCGCGCATAGGCGGCACCGCGCATCGTGTACTCGGGAACCGTGAACGAGACGACCGGCCGCATATTGCCGATGCGATCGGTATATTGCGGATCGACCGAGACGCGATTGCTCTCGACCGGCATCACCTCGATCATGAAGGCGAGCAGCAATTGGCGTGAAATGCGGTCGATCAGGCCCTGCCTCAGATCGCCACCGAAGCGGTTGTGCTGGTGGACAAGTTCGGTGACGTCAGAATAGGGCGAGCCGACAGCCCAGCCCCAGCCATCATTGTGAATATCGACGCTGAAGGCTGCCTGATGCCGCCTGAAGGCGCCACCGCGCAAATCCACGATGCCGCCGGTACAGCTCGTGCCGCGCATCGTGCCGCACACCTCCGGCATTAGCGCCCAGCTCAGCAAATAGGCGTGATCCATCAGGTTGCGGCCGATCAGGCCGCTTGAGCTCTGCAGGCCGGATGCCAGCATCAGCCGCGGCGTTTCGATGGCGCCTGCGGCCAGCACGAAAATCTTGCCTCTGACGGTGATCGTTTCATATTCCGGCGAAGCCGCGTCCTTGTAGACTTTGACCTCAAGCGCCTTGGCCCGACCCGTATCTGAATCGATCAGAACGCGAGAGGCGACGGCCTGCGCGAGGAGATCGACCCGGCCGGTTTGGAATGCTTTCGCCAGCGTTTTTCCGGAATGGTAACGCGCCTGCACGGGACAGATCGGCACACAGTTCGTGTTGCCCTGACAGCGTCCCCCCTCCTCGACCTCATGCGTATTGACCGCGCCGACCGGCACATAGCCCTTGCCGTCGTCATAGGCGGGATTGGGGATGCCGTTGCGTCCCTGCGGATAGGGCCGCACCTTGACGGGATAGTTTTGTCCGTAGAGTTCGACCGAGGTTCCGTCGATGCCTTTGGCCACCATCTGGTCGAGATAGGAAAGCGGCAGCCCCCGCATGGGATAGACGTAACCCTGGGGAAAGGTGATATCGAGATAGCTCTGATCTTCGACATCGGCCGACACGCCGATCTCGCGCTCCGCGGTTTGATAGTCTGCCTCGATGTCGCGGTAGTCCAGCGGCCAATCGAGACCCTGACCGTAGAGAGCGTTGGACTTGAAGTCCTCCTGCAGCAGCCGCGGCGTTTTGGCTTCCCAGTGCATGGTCGTGCCGCCAAAAATCCGCGTATAGGTCGTGTCGGTTACGTAGGGACCGGACTGCACCATGTAGGTCGAAGCGTTGGTTTCGCCCGGTTGAAGCTTGCGCAGCTCGGGGCTACGCGGCATCGGAACATTGGGGTTGACCGGATAGGGCGACTGGTTGTCCTTGCTGGCGGCCTTATAAAAGTTCGTCACCAGTGCATTGTATCCGTCCAGGCTCCGGTTCGTTCCCGACGCCGCTTCCAGGACGAGGACACGCTTGCCCGCCTTGCTGAGTTCATTGGCGATAATGGCTCCGGAGATGCCGGTACCGACGATGACTGCATCATAATTTCCGTCCGCCGCGACGGCTCCAATGTCGGTCCTTCGCGCAGAGTCAATGGCAAAGAGCATGGCGCACCTCCGTCCCATGCGGTGAAAAACGGGGGCTACTTTCCCGGCCTTCTTTCCGGTTGGCGCGCAGCCGACATGATCGATGCATTCTGCTTGCTCCCTTTTTGCGTGGCGCGATCGAAGGACCGCTCCGGATAGATGAACTCGTCCGCCGGCTTTTGCCGGCATGTGCAAATGCGATCAGTGTGCGAAACTCGCGATCAACCGATCCGCCGTCCGCAATGCCAAAGCCGATAGGGTCAGCGTGGGATTGGATGTGCCAAGCGTTGGAAAGCTGCCGGAACCGACGACGAAAAGGTTCTTGTGTTCCCAGGCGCGCTGGTCCGCATCGATGACGGAGCCGCTGGGGTCCGCGCCCATGGCATGCGTGCCGGCAAAATGCCCCATCCCGTGGTAGCGAAAGGCGCGACCCTCATAGTAGGCAGTTGGAAACCAGCTTCCCTTTTCGGGGTCCGTGCAATCCTTTATGCCGGCTCGACGAAACACGGCTCCGGCAATGCGGGAGGCGGCCGCCATTCCGGCCAGCGTATAGTCGTCGATCCGGTAGTCGACCACGGGACGCGGATTGCCGAGGGGATCGCGATAGCGGGGATCGATGCTGACGCTGTTGGCAGCGTCGGGAAGCTGTTCGACCGCAAGCGAGAAGCGCATCTGGCGTGGCAGCGTCGCCTCGAGTTGCCCACGCAGTGCCGAGCCATAGAGCCCGCCGTTCATCACCGCCTGATAGACCGCCGTGTCGGGAGCTCCCGTGCTCGCCCGCCAGCCGTCATTGCCGATGTCGAAGCGGAATGCCGCATGCTTCGAACGAAATGCGCCGCCCCTCAAGTCCTCGATGCCGGCCGTCGACTGCGGGCCTCTGTAGGCGCCGATCGAAAGGGGCGCGAGCCCCCAGGCATAGAGTGTGGGATGATCCATGAGGGTCTTGCCGACCTGGCCGCGCGGACCGTCGATGCCCGAAGCCAACATGAGCTTGGCATTTTCCACGGCATGCGCCGCCAAAACATAGATACGGGCCTTTGCGACAAAGGTCGTTGCATTCGTCGAGGTCGGATCGTCGTAGCGTTGATACTCGATCCCCTGCACTTCGCCGCTTGTCGCATCGATACGGATCTTCGAGGCGACCGCCTGCGTCAGGACGGTCAACCGGTTCAAATCCGCCTGAGCGAGGGTTTTGCCGGCATTGTATTTCGCCTGCACCGGACAGATCGGCGTACAGGACGTATTGCCCTCGCAGCGCTCTCCGAGATAGCCGGTGCCGACGGGCCGGTAGGACTTGCGCGGCAGCGAATTGCGGGCCGCCGGATAGCTTCGAACCCTGAGCCGAAACGACTCCTCCTGAAGCTGCACCTCCATGCCGTCAACGGCTGCCCCGAGCGCCATATCCGAAAAGCTGGGCGGAACGCGCTGCATCGGATAGTCGTAGCCATCGGAAAAGCTGAGCCCAAGATAGTGCTGTTCGGAGACATCGGCGGAAACGCCGATTTCGTGTTCGGCCTGCTCGTAATAGGGTGCGATCGTGTCGTAACCGATGGGCCAGTCCCGCCCGACCCCGTGCAGCGATCGCATGCGGAAATCTTCCGGCAACATGCGCAGCGATACGCCAAGCCAATGCAGGGTCGAACCGCCCAATAGCCGCGTATAGCTGCTGCCATAGAGATTGGGACCACGTTGGACGAAGTAGCCGTTGTTCGACTGTAAATCGGCGGTGTCGGGCTGCGGTGCGGCGACCGCCGGCGGCCACGGCGATTCCGGGCCTTTGCTGTTTGCAGCGTAAAAGTGCTCCAGATGCTGCGTGTATTCATCGAAGCTGCGCGTCGTGCCCGGCCCCGCCTCAAGCAGCAGAACCCGCATGTCCGCCCTGGTCAAACGCTTTGCGATCATGGCACCGGCAACACCCGCGCCAACGATCACCACGTCAAAGGATGTCTCGTTCGCCATCTCTTCCCCCCGCGGGCGCGAGCGCCCATGCACCGAAACCTTGCTGCTTGGCTCCCGGCGGATGGGCTCCCGCCGCCAGCCATTGCAGGCCAGCCTGATAGGCCGCGCCGGAGACCAGATGGGTTTTATCGAGTGGGGATGCCCCAAAGGCGGTGCGCCATCCCGCAGGCAATTGCTGCCAGGTGCCGCAGTACCAAAGCATGATCACGTTGCGCGCGATCGGCCCGAGCTGCGGATCCCTGAGAATGGCCGGTAGTGGCTCACCGTCCCGGTCCGCCGGCAATTCTCGTAAGCTGTCGAGCAGATCGTTCACGATATCGATGGGAACGATCTGATCCAGCAGACTGAGGTAGGTCTCAGCCAGATCGGTCGCGTGCAGCCGCATCGCGTTGAAGCCGGTCAGCGCGCTTGAGAGAGCCATGAAGCTTGCCAATCGCTCGCTCATTTTTTGCTCCCGGCCGCCCGCGTGGACTTACCGGCCGCCTTGCCGGGCAGCTTGCTTCCGCTGGTTCTGGCGCGCACGGCAGACAGAAACGATGCATAGCTCCATGTCAGATTGTGCACGCTCTTTTCATAACCGGACATGCCGTCGAACTGTTCGCTCAATTCATACCGATCACTGTGATAGATGACCGCGCGCAGCATGGCGTCGCCCGCGCTTCTGAGGGCGGTCGCGGCATCGAGGGCGGAGGTCGTTCTCGTCACCCCGACCTGTCCGAAGAAATCCTCGGACAGACTATCCAAGGGAACCGTCCCGGCATGATCGATGTCGTTGGCGAGACGATAGTAAAGTTCCGCGAAGTTGCATGTGCACAGCGCCCAGGGATGCCCCCCGGTCACGGGATGGGCGACGTCGCCGTCATAGGTGTCGCCGGGATAGCGGCCCAAGAGCGGACCAATCCCACGCGCCTCATCGGCGGCATTGATCGGATAGAATGCTCGGGAATTGGGATCTGCCCACTGGCTGCGCAGGCGGGCTGCGGTCGCAAGCAATTTTGTGTCGCTTGCCGGCACCGCCCCGTAAACACAGGCCGAAACGATGTCGATGTTCGGATCGTAGCCAAGCTCTTCGGGAACAACCGAGACGCCGGGACCGGCACCCGGCTTCAGCATGGTGACATAGTATGAACCATTCCAATGATCCCGAACGGCGTTCTCGAGCCAGGCAATCGCCGTCGTTATATCGCCGGCAACGCCAATGCCGTAGCTATTGGCCGCAATCTCCCGGAGACAGCGTAGCTGAACCGAGCGCGCAAAGAAGGACAGACCTTCGTGCTCCTCCCACAGATTGGTGGTGGGCTGCTGGTAGACACCGAGGAGATAGGAGACATTTGTTTCGATGACCTGCTTGGCAGTCGCTTGTGTCGCTGCGTCCAACTGAGGATAAGCGTGCAGCAGAGCGAGGCTCTGAATGGCAGGTCCGTCATTCTGCTCGGTCCACGGACGCGGTTGCCCGGCGACGGTGAAGCATGCATGCCCCAGCGTCGGATGGGCATTCGTCTGGCAGAGTCTGGCAAAGCTGACGTAGTCGATCAGGCTGGGCATGCCACTGCCTGGGGTCACAGGCAATCCGGCAGCGGCGATCTCGATGGCGGTGATCGCCGCATCGCGCACCCAGTTGTAGACATAGTCTTGATCGACGCCGGGCGTGTTGGCGGGAAAGGAGGGCGCGGCGATAACGCATCCGGGGGCTGAATATTGCCCGGGATTGGCGGGGTCCTCGATGACATAGCCGTCGCTCGTGACGTTGCGCAGCATCAACAGGATGAGATAGTTGGCGAGAGCCGCCAGATCGGTTTGTTGATAGGCTGCTTTCGGGTGCTGCCTTCCCAGAGCAAGCGGCACCCCTGCCCGGGCACGGGTCGCATGATGGATGGTGCTGGTGATGTTCATCTGTTCCTCCGCTCGAATGCATGAAAGAGGCGCAACAGCGCCCAAGTGAATCAGGCGTCGGCTGGTCCCTTGTCGCGGATCCAGGACATTTCGTTCACGGTGGTTACTCCACCGCTCTCAGAGGGGGGCGTACGCAAGATCAGCTCATCGCCCTTAAGCTCGTAGGGGCGGACCTGCTCGGTTTCCGACCAATTGGGGAAAGAGCTGCCTTCGATCCTGTGGGTGACCTTGCCTTCGGCAACCCTGTAGCTGCCGAAATAACCCAGAGAAGTTGAGTAGGCCGCCGCCCGCTCCTCGGCACTGCCGCCGAGAGGATCGGTCGTCTCCAACGCCGGACGGTGTGCGGCCGTCATTTGCACCATCATCCTGCCGGTCGACGTATAGACAAGCAAACCCGATGCGTCCTCGCCAAGCGGATAGGAAACATCTCCTTTGCTCGTCGTCCTGCGCCAGGCCAACAGTCTCCAGGATCCCTTAAGGTTGTTCATGGCCCCCTCTGTGCTTGCCGGAAACGTGATCGCTGCGCCTCGCACGGTCGTCTCTGGCCGTGACGCAAGGCTTTGCCTGGGTTCGACTTTCGGAATTCAAGCATGGCGTTGCGGCACGAGAGTGCGAATGCCTCGGCGCAACGTCGCATCATTCAGGCCTAAAGACTGATCGATGAGGCAGGACGTGCCGCTTCCATCAGTCACGCATCAAAACTGTCCGAAACAGGTCGCACATGTTGTGTGCCTGTTGCTTGTTTCTCCAGGCAGCGGCCAAGCCATAGCTTCACCACTCATCGACCTGCTGATGCCGAGGTCGATTCCGAAGGCTGGCATTTTCTTGTTGGCGTCGACGAAAGTCCCTGCTTTCGTCGACATGAGACATGTAGGCGGCAGGTTGATCCTGCCTGGTCGCTATTTGGAATTTCTTGCCAGACGCTCAAAGGCCTCCGGTATGCCCGCACCCTGTAGCTGCAATTTTTCTTCCCTGGTATGCGATTTAGCAGCTACCTTACGCAACGGTAAATAAGCAATTTTGCCTACCTTTCGGTCCATTCTCGGTCGGACAAATGAGCTGCAGCATGTCCGCCCGATCATGCGGGATCGCCATTCTGCCAGCTGCCTTCTCGCCCGCGCTCCAGTTTTATTATAAAAACATCATATAATGCCGGCATTCACCCGAAATGGTCATGAAAATAATACTTCGTTGAGCTAATATGCGTTAAATTGGCTGAAATCCTGGGGAGGGGCGAGTGGACAGTGAAGCCGTGGCAACTGCAAACGTAATGTTCGACCTTTTGTCGGAAACCGCGGCCGCAAAAAGCAAGGACGACATACTCGGATCACTGGACAGGTCAGCACGCCACTTCGGCTTTAGCTGTTTTGCAATTTCCGGCATACCTTTGCCCACTGAGCGCATCGATTCCTACTTCATGTTGAATGCGTGGCCGTCGGAGTGGTTCGACCACTATGTATCGCACAACTACGTCCACGCCGATCCGGTCATCCAGCTCTCTAAAATGCAGGACGGTGCTTTCGTTTGGTCGGAGGCGCTGCGGGATCAAGAGCTTGGCCGTCACGCACGCCGCGTCATGAACGAAGCCAAAGAATTCAAAATGAAAGATGGCTACAGCGTGCCATTGCACTCAGCGAGCGGCTTCCAGGCGATCGTTACGTTTGGTGCGGAAAAGGTGGACCTCTCCAACGCCGCCAGAGGGGCGCTACATATTCTGTCGATCTACGCCCACAATGCACTGCGCAGTCTTATGGCGAAGGAAGCAAGGGCGCGGGACCGAAGCCCGTTGCGGATCACGGCGCGCGAGCGGGAAATCATTCAGTGGTGCGCAGCCGGCAAGACGGCCATCGAGATCGCCGAAATTCTGGGACGTTCGCACCGAACCATTCAGAACGAGATCCTGAACGTTCAGCGCAAGCTTAACGTCGTGAATGCGGCACAGATGATAGCGGAAAGCTTTCGTTTCGGAATACTTCGCTGAAATGTCTTGCGAGGCGGAGCTGCTGGTAAGCCAGCATGCTCTTGCGCCAACTTGCCCATTACGCGCATCGCCTTGGCGCTCCCCCGACCAAGCTCACGCTAAGCTCGTGGGACGGCCTCGGTCGAGGTCTAAAAGCTGGGTATTTTTACTCATTTAAATTGCAGGGACTATCATGCATTCTTGCCCTAAAACCAGGGGCAAGGATGATAAGACTCTACGTGGGTCGTTCGGCGTCGAACGCGCAAGCAATGGAGAAAATTTGGCGCTTTCGGCACGAGCAATTTGTCGAAAGGCTCGGTTGGGAGGCCATTCGCCGGAGCGACGGATTGGAAATAGACCAGTTCGATCACGAGCGCGCCCTGCATCTCGCCCTATTTCACGAAGATGCGGTCGTCGGATATTCGCGACTGCTCCCTACGACAGAGCCGCATTTGCTGTCGGACGTATATCCTCAGATCATGAACGGCGAAACGTGGCCACGTTCGCCAGACATTTTCGAATGGACCCGATGCGTTGTCGCGAAAGGTGAAATTCTCATCGATGACGTGCCGGCCTCCCATGTCCTGATGACCGGCGTAATGGAGTTTTGCCTTGTTGCGGGTATCACTTCGCTGATCGTCGAAACGCACCCAAAGTTGGTGGATTTGTTGATTTCGACAGGTTGGCAGGTGACCAAACTCGGATCACCTTCGCTGCTTGAGGATGGCATAGTCGTGCCGATCCAAGCGAAACCTTCCGTGGCCGGCTTATTGCGGCATCATCAACTCTATTCCATCGAAGGAACAACCCTCTTGCTGGAACCGGAGCTTCATAACCCGCTGAAGCCGGAGATGACTTTGAGCCACTTGCCCTACCTGGCTCATGCAGGAGTTCGTTCAAACCACAAGAATAATGAAAGCGCCTATTTGGCTAAGTGAAAAAACAATGGCCAGATCCACGGGCGCGAGCCGGCTTGAAGCAGGCAACACTATGTGATCGGGAGGGGCTGCAAACGCCGATTGCTGAGATGCGACCGAAGGATTTCAAAAGAGATTTGCGAGGTGGCCCAGCTCCGGCAACGAGCGGAAATGAGGGGGTAATGCGAACGCTGCGAGCATTGGTCGAGCAGATGAGATCCACGGAAGAGCGCGATCGCCGTCGGGACGGCGGTGACGTTTATTATGAGCCGTGGGTGCAACGTATGATCGAGCAATTCGATCAAGAATTGAAAGCTGCGGAATGCCGTGAAAATCGGAAAGACGCGTCAGGACAAGCTGGTGTGAAATGACAAGCGATAAACAAAATCAAACTGTAACTTTTGCCGAACCCGAAATCTATATTAAAGAACTGGTGCACGATCAGGCCAATAATTTGAACGCAATCATCACGCAGGTCTTTGAAAATCAAGTGTCCACCGAGGACGTCGCACTCATACGATATCTGCTGCAAATGCTCAGCGTGGCAACCGAAGTCGAAAGAAAGGTCCACTAGCGGATCTTTATTTGATCCAGCCGCCGTTCGGTCGACAATCAGAATTGCTCGCTGTGATCGCGAAACGAGATTGCGACCGAGGGCGTCATCGCACCCACCCATCAATCCTTCCTAGCCACCGCAAAGCTTCGTCCTATACTGGAGCGGAGGGGAAGCAGAGAGATGTTGGAGGGACCTTGTCATCAAAACCGTCGACGTTCACACCGCTTAAGCACGAGACCTATCGCCGGATCTGGCTCGCGAGCCTTGCGTCGAATTTCGGCGGGCTGGTCCAAGCCGTCGGTGCCGCCTGGATGATGACGACCATCACGTCGTCAGAAGACATGGTGGCGCTGGTCCAAACCTCGACTGCCCTGCCGATCATGCTGTTTTCCGTGGTTTCCGGGGCACTTGCCGACAATTTCGACCGCCGCCGGGTGATGCTGACGGCACAGTTTCTGATGCTGATCGTATCGGCAATCCTGACCTTGTGTGCTTTGCTTGGCTGGATCACCCCCTGGCTGCTTCTGCTCTTTACCTTCCTGATCGGTTGCGGAACGGCGCTCAACAATCCCTCTTGGCAGGCATCGGTCGGAGATATGGTGCCCCGAGAGGATCTGCCGGACGCCGTGACACTGAATAGCATGGGCTTCAACATGACCCGAAGCGTCGGCCCGGCGATCGGCGGCATTATCGTCGCGGCCGCCGGCGCTGCGGCCGCCTTTACGGTCAATGCCGTCAGCTACTTTGCACTCATCTATGCGCTGATGCGCTGGAAACCCGCTCCTTCGACATCGACGCTGCCGCGCGAAAAACTGGGCAGCGCGATTTTTGCCGGGCTTCGTTATGTCTCAATGTCGCCCAACCTCGAAAAAGTGCTCATCCGCGGCTTCATCTTCGGCATCGGAGCCAGCTCGGTGCTGGCCCTTCTGCCGATCGTCGCGATTAGTCTCGTTTCGGGGGGACCGCTGACCTACGGTTTCATGCTGGGGTCCTTCGGCATCGGAGCGATCGCGGGTGGTGCGCTGAACGCTATGCTTCGAGAAGCGCTGAGCAGCGAGACGATCATCCGCTATTCCTTCGCCGGGTTTGCGGGCAGCATGGTGTTGACCGCCTTGAGTCCCTCTATGGCCCTCACCTGCGCCGGCCTGTTCGTTTCCGGGGCCTGCTGGGTGCTCGCACTCTCGCTCTTCAATACGATCGTCCAGCTCTCGACACCGCGCTGGGTCGTGGGCCGCGCTTTGTCGCTTTATCAGACCGTGACCTTTGGCGGCATTGCCGGCGGCAGTTGGCTCTGGGGTGTTGCGGCGGATCGCTTCGGTGTCTCGAATGCGCTCTACGGCTCGGCTGTGGTCATGCTCGTCGGCATTGTTGTCGGCCTGCGTTTCTCGATGCCGGCCTTTGCCTCGTTAAACCTTGATCCCTTGAACCGCTTCATCGAACCTGCCCTCGGCCTGGACATCACGCCACGCAGCGGTCCTATCGTCATCCTTGTCGATTATCAGATCAGCGACCAGCATCTGCCGGAATTCCTGACGCTGATGGCCGAGCGGCGGCGAATCCGTATCCGCGATGGCGCCAGAAATTGGGCGCTGCTGCGCGATCTGGAAAATCCCGGCATCTGGACGGAAACCTACCACACGCCGACCTGGGTGGAATATATCCGCCACAACCAGCGGCGCACCCAGGCGGATGCGGAAAATACCGATCGCCTGCGGGCGCTCCATGGCGGCAACGACCCGCCATATGTGCACCGCATGATCGAGCGCCAAGCTATTCCGCCCTCGGACGACGTGTTCCACAAGGCGCCGATCGACCTGCACCATTGAGAGCGACGTGGTCATCGACCGACCGGCTTTGCGCCACAACGACAAAAATCCCTCCACCGGGACCGGCGGAGGGAAGTCAGGTCATAGTGCTCGTCCGGCATTGCCCGGAGCTAGAGTTTACCGCGCCGGACCGACGCATGTCATTTAAATAGTGTAAGGGCTTTGAGTAGCAATGAGCAGAAAACATAGGGTAATCGGGGGAGCACCGGACGGTGAGGTGATTGCTGCATGAAAGGTGGTTTCTAGGAAGGCGCGCGTTGCCAAGTCAATTCCAATGATGGAAACTTCCGACATGGATGCTCTCTCTTTCTGTGATGTCTTCAGCGCCCCACATTTGGCACATTGCGATGCCGGCGGGGGGGCATCCATGCCATCAACAGAGCCGCCGGAAATGCGTAGAGAAGCAGCAGTGTCCATTTGCGTTGAGATTTCACCCCAACTTTGCATTTCGTCGTTACTCTGCTTCGATATCGATACAGCAGGTTCATCAATTGGTTCCCTGTGACTGAACGGATCACTCTCAAATGAAAATCCGGGTTAGAGCGTCGTGAAACTCGACAGCCCGGCCGACCTCCCGCGGATTTATCAGTATTTTGTGTTTTATGAACAATATAATATTCTAAATAATGGTATAAATGATGTAAATTTGAGCAGCGCCGGCGTCTTCTATTCTGCGCTTATCTAAAAGAAATTTGACAAATCTTGTTTGTCTAAACTCAAAACAGAAGTGTTTTCTGCTTCGAGAAGCGATGTTATCAGTTTGTTGACAATTGCCGAGCAACTGTCAGTAGTTTGAAACCATTGCAATCGAGTGACATCATGAAAAGACTTCTTTTTTCATTCCAGGGCCGCATCAACCGCAAGAAGATGTGGCTCGCGGTACTTATTCACATTATCGTCGCCGCCGTTGTTGGCCTTGTTTTCGCGCTTCTTTGGTCTGTGATTCCCGGCTCCATCAGCGAGGATGGCACTTACCACGCTGAAGGGGCCGCAGCCATTCCCTATATCGCGCTTGGCCTTGCCTATGTCATCTTCAGCGTTTGGTCGGGTCTTGCCGTCGCCGTCAAGCGACTACATGACCGTAACAAGTCTGGCTGGTTCTTCTTAATCCAGTTCGTCCCCCTGATTGGTAGCGTCTGGTATTTGGTGGAGGTCCTGCTTTTAAAGGGCACCACGGGTTCGAACCGTTTTGGCGAGGACGCGATCGGCGCCTGATACGCCCAGAGCACAATTAGAGCATTCGAACGAAGTGAAACTCACGCCAGAAGCGGTGCCGGGCGGTGCCCGGCACCGCTTTTGCCTTCAGTTGCAGTCCGAGGCCACACCCTACCCACGGCATGTTTCTGCAACGTGCTTGGATTCAGGGCGGCCGAGTTCCATCATCCGGTTGAGAACGCGGACGCCGATCTTGGCTTCAATCTTCTGATTGTCGAAGCTCCTCGCCTTGAGTTGCGACCCTATGACAGCCTTCCATCGGCCCATCTGCGTCTCCACCCTGCTGCGTTGGTTGTAGTCGGTGGATCTTTGCCAGGCCTCTTTTGACGCCGGTCAGCATTGAACTTATGCGGCATCGTCGAAATCCGGATCCGGGGATTGAAAAACAACGATGAATATCAGGACACGGATGATCCGTACAACACGGCCGTACGGAGCAGTTCGCGACCAGGCCGCGGGCCGATACGATCGAAGCGATTTAGGCCTATGCTGATCGGCACGAGATCAACCTTGCGGAGACGATCGAGCGGGCCATAAGCGCACTTATCGAAGGAGAGGGTGAACGGTTTCCGGATCGGACCTATATGCGATAGTGTTAAATCCTATTGAGCGCGATTGATGAAGGGATTCCTCCATGCGGAGTACGCAACAGTTCAGCGTCACATTGCCGACCGAAATGGCGCAGATGGTCAAGAGCAAGGTTTCGTCAGGCGAATATGCCAGCGAGAGCGAGGTTATCCGCGACGGCCTGCGCGCCTTGCAGGCGCGCGACAAGGCTCTTGAGACTTGGTTGCGCACGGAAGTCGTGGCGGCTGCCACCGAGTTGACGGCAGACCCGTCGAAGGGGCGGACGCCCGAACAAGTGTTGGCGTCTCTGAAGGCCGGGACCGAGCGCCAGATGCAAGCCCGGTAAAGGGTATGGCGCATCGGGCTATCTACTCAAACCCCTTTAATGGCACATGGAGCCGGAACGGGCACCTATTCGGCCGCCACGCCTGGCCAGACTTCAGTGCAGCCCGAACGCGTTCAACAATTGTTCGCGAAATTTGACGAAGCGCGCCTCGCTGCGATTGCGCGGCCGCGGAAGGTCGATGTCGATCTCGCGGGTGCGCCCGCCCTTCTCCTTGGAGAGGATGAGGACCCGGTCAGCCAGATAGACCGCCTCCTCGAGATCATGGGTGACGAGGATCATCGTCACCTTCTCCTCCCGCCAGATGCGAGCGAGTTCTTCCTGCATGGTGATCTTGGTCATGGCGTCGAGCGCGCCGAACGGCTCGTCGAGCAGCAGGATTTCCGGTTTCACCGCAAGCGCCCTGGCGATGCCGACACGCTGGGCCATGCCGCCCGAAAGCTGCGACGGAAGGGCGTCATTAAAATCGCCGAGGCCCACGAGTTGGACATAATGGCGTGCGCGCGCCCTCGCCTCGGCCTTCTTCAGACCGTGATTTTCGAGCGGGAAGGCGACGTTGTCGAGCACCGTGAGCCAGGGCAGAAGCCTCGGCTCCTGGAAGATCACCGCGCGATCCGCGCCGACGCCGTAGACGGGCTGACCGTCGATCAAAACATCGCCCCTGTCCGCATTCTCGAGCCCGGCGAGAACCCTGAGCAGGGTCGTCTTGCCGGAACCCGAAGCACCCACGATCGCCAGGCTTTCGCCGGCGCGAATGTGGTTGCTGACCCCCTGTAGCACATTGAGATGGCGGCCGTTGATCGAGTAGGATTTGGAGAGGTTCTTGATCGCCACCTCTCCGCGCAAGCTTAGTTCAGCGACAGCCATCGACCCGCTCCTCAGTTGCCTGCGACGGCGAAATTCGCCGGGTCGTAGAGAATGTCTTCCGCCTTGAGCTGTCCCGGTTTCAGAACGCCGCCGCGAGCGAGGATGTCGATCCAGAATTGCAGGTCGCGGGGCACTGCCTTGCCACCTTCACGCACGCCAAAACCGGTGAAATATTGCGCAATATCCGCATTCTCGCCGCGCGAGGCGAGAACCTTGGCGATCACCGCCTTCGTTTCCTGAGGATGAAGACGCGCGTATTCGAGCGCGGCCTGCGACTTTTCAACGAAGATCTTGGCCGCTTGCGGGTGTTGTTTGATCCAATCGCGGCGCAGCACCGTAAAGCCGCCGGCGATTTCGCCGAGCACATCCGTGTCGCCGAAGATCTTCTGAAGACCACCGTTTTTCAGCGCAACGCCCTCATAGGTCTTCTGCCAGTAGCCGAAGGCGGAGACATCGACCTGCTTGGAACGCAGAACCTGTTCGAGCTGCGGACCGGGAACGACGACGAGCTTGGCAGCATTTTCCGGCAGGCCGACGGAATGGAGCGCCTCGCGCACCGTGTAGTCGAGATGAGCGCCAAGCGTGTTGACGGCAATCGTCTTGCCGGCCAGATCCTTGATCGATTTGATCGGGCTGCCATCAAGCGAATAAAAGATGCTCTCGGTTACCTTGTCGATGCCGTTCGAGGGATAGGCGGCGACGAAATCGTTGCCGCCGGCGATCGAGTTCAGCACTGCCGCAGTCGCGGCACCTCCGACTTCGACATTGCCCGACGCCAGCGCGAAGAGAGAGGCCGGACCACCCGGGGCATAGCCGACATCCTTGAGCGTCAGGCCGGTGTCCTTGAAATAGCCGAGCGCATCGGCAAATTCATGGGCAGAAAGACCGCCCTGGCTTGCGAGGTAGCGGATGGTGACCTGATCGGTCTCGGCAGCGATGGCAACGCCTGCCGGGACTGCCAGAAGGATACCGGCTGCGACTGCGGCGATGCCGAAAGAACGGCGCGAAATCTGCATGTGAACTCCATAGATCGGATGGGATGGAAAATGGTGGCGCGTTTCGGCCTTCAGTCCTTGGGGTTGGCCCAGCGGCAGAGCCGGGCCTGTAATGCCTCGAGGATGAAGTTGGCCGACAGTCCCAGGAGGGCGAGCAGCAGAATCGCCGCGAACATCAGCGGGATCTGGAAATTGTACTGCGCATTCATCACCTGAAATCCGACACCGGAATTGGCGCCGATCATTTCCGCAGCGATGAGAAGCAGAAGTGCGGTGGTGGCACTCAGCCGCAACCCAACGAAGATCTGCGGCAGGGCAGCCGGCAGGACGACGCGGCGAAACACGGTAAGCGGCTTGGCACCGTAGACACGCGCCATTTCCACCAGCTTCGGGTCCACCTGTTTGACACCTCCGATGGTGGCAAGAAGTGTCGGAAACAGCGTTGCCCAGAAGATCACGAAGATTTTCGAGGCCTCGCCAAGGCCGAGCAACAATATGAAGACCGGATAGAGCGCGAGTGCGGATGTCTGCCGAAACAGTTGCAGGATCGGATCGAGGCTGCGCTCGACAATTCGGATCTGCCCCATGAACAGCCCGAGCGGAATGCCGACGCCAACCGCTGCACCAAATGCAATACCGGCGCGCTGGAGACTGATGGCGATGTCGCCGAGCAGCGGGCCGCCGCTGATCCCGTTCCAGAGCGCCCGCAGGATCGCATCGGGGGGCGGAAGAACCGCGGGGTTGCTCCAGCCGAGAGACGGTGAAATCTGCCAGAGCGCGACAAAAACAATGATCAGGCCGTAGCGCGATACGAAACCGCGCAACAGAGCCCCTGCTTCCCGTGCCAGCCTGCCCGGCCAGATATACGTTTCGCGATAGCTCCCCAGGAGAGCCTGCTGTTCCGTTTCAAGCGCCATGAGCTTTTCCCCTATGATGTCTCAGTTATTCGGCGGCTTCGGTATAGGCGGCAGCCCATCGATTTTGCGGGAAAGGCAGGCCCAGATTTTCGCGGAGGGTCTTGCCTTCATACGCGGTGCGGAACAGGCCCCGACGCTGCAGCTCGGGAATGACGAGTTCCACGAAATCGTTGAGGCCGGTGGGCAGCCATGGCGGCAGGATGTTGAAACCATCCGCGCCTTCGTTTTCGAACCACTCCTGCAGGGTATCCGCGACCTGGACCGCGGAGCCGACGATAGTGAAATGACCACGTGCCGAAGCGATCCACTGGTAAAGCTGCCGGATGGAGAAATTGTTCTCGTCCGCAATGCGCCGGATCAGCTCCTGGCGGCTCTTCATGCCCTCGGTCGGCGGCGCCGGCGGCAGCGGACCGTCGAGATCGGCGCCCCTAAGATCCAGTTCGCCGCCGGTGAGCGCGCTGATCAGCGCGAGCCCATCCTCTTCGATGATCAGGCTCGTGAGCTGCTCGTATTTCTCGCGTGCTTCCGCCTCCGTGCGGCCGACAAAGGGCGAAACGCCCGGCATGATAAGCACATGCGAGGGATCGCGACCGAGGCCCCGCGCCCGCGCCTTGATGTCACGATAGAATTCTTGAGCGGTTTCGAGCTTCTGGTGTGCCGTGAAGATCACTTCCGCGCTGGCGGCTGCAAGTCCCCGCCCATCGTCCGACTGGCCAGCCTGCACGATGACGGGATGACCCTGCGGCGAACGCGGGACATTCAATGGCCCTTCGACCTTGAAATGTTCGCCGCGATGATCGGTGCGGTGCACCTTGTTTACGTCGAAATAGACGCCGCTTGCGCGATCTCGAATGAACGCGTTATCGTCAAAGCTTTCCCAGAGCTTTTTTACGACCTCGACATGTTCGGCCGCTCGCTTGTAGCGGGCTGCATGAGGCTGCTGCCGCTCGAGATTGAAATTCCGCGCGGCGGCTTCGGTGGCGGTGGTGACAACGTTCCAGCCGGCACGCCCGCCGGAGATCAGGTCGAGCGAGGCGAACTTGCGCGCAACGGAGTAAGGCTCCTCATAGGTCGTCGATGACGTCGCGATAAAGCCGATGTGCTTGGTAAATGGTGCCAATGCCGAAAACAGCGTGACCGGCTCGAAGCCCACCACTCTGGCATTGCCGCCCTCGATGCCGCCGCCGAAGGCGATAGCAAGCCCGTCCGCCAGGAAATAGGCATCAAAAAGGCCCCGTTCGGCTGCCTGCGCGAGCTCTATGTGGAACTGGAGATTGACCGCCCCGTCGACCGGCTGGTCGGGATGGCGCCAGGACGCGATATGCTGTCCGCCGCCGGGGAGAAATGCACCGAGCTTGATCTGTCTCTTCATCGTTCCTCTCCACATTGCAGGTTTTTGGCTGGGCACGAACCCGTTATGCTTAAGTATTGCGATATAATCGATGTATTTAATAGGCTATATATTTTGCAGCCTTCGGTCTGATGGAGAAAGTTTTTCCAGAAGCTGCAGGAATGGGGGATTCGTCGCCCACCGAAGCGGCGAACTGTTCGCTCGCCAAGAATGAGTGCGTCAGGTCTCGAAGGATCCGCCATCGGTAAGTGCCAGATGCCGTTTCAACGAGAACGTCTGTTATCAAGCTGACGTCGCCTTTTCCCCAGGGGTCTGTCGCTGTCGTCTTGGTTTTCGCAATAGCCCGACTATATGATCTTGTAGAGGATCGCTTACTTTTCGGAGCTTGCTTTGGCTGTCGCGTTTACAAAAGAGGAAAGTGCGGAAACGGCTGCTGAAACGCAGCTTCCCGACCGTGCTATCTCGCCCCATCCCAACTTCGTCACCGAAGGGGGATGGAAGGCACTCAATGCCGCGCTTCAGGAAGCTCGCGAACAGTACGAAGCTGCAAGCGCAGTCGAGGATGTGAATGAGCGGCGGCGGCAGACGGCAGTACCGCTTCGCGACGTGCGTTATTTCGCCGAGAGGGTTCGCACTGCCGAGCTGATAGCAGCCCCGGCATCCAACGAGACCGTCGTCTTCGGCAGCACGGTCACCTTCAGCCGCGATGACGGGCGAGTGCAGACCTATCGCATCGTCGGAGAAGACGAAGCCGAGCCCAAACAGGGGACGATCTCTTACGTTTCACCGGTCGCCCAGTCTCTCATGGGGAAATTCGTCGGCGATGCCGTCATGGTCGGCGAGCATGAGCTGGAGATCGTATCGATCGCTTAGATGTGCCCCTGCGGGAGCACCGGAATAGCCGGTGTCCCCGCCTCAGGCCGCTTAACCCGCGTGCTTCTCCGGCATGGCCGAGGAGTGGTGCGAGGAGATCAGCCACTTGCCGTCCTTAAATTCGTAGGTGAAGGTGTAGCGTGCCGGCACCTTGGCGCCGCCCTTCAAGGTGAAGGTGTAGATGCCGGTATCGAGCGCTTCGTTACAGCCCAGTTTGATCGTGCGGCTGTTGATCTTACCCTGCGGGTGCTTTTTCAGGAAGTCCACGAAATATTCCCTGCGCTCCTCCTGCGTCAGCCGCGGCTTGTTCGACAGGGTCGGCAGCAGGACGGCGTCAGGGGCGTAGTTTTCGACGACCTTTTCAGGATTGAGCGTCGCCAGGGAGGCGTTCCAGCGATCAAACAACTGCTCCACCTGAGGTTTGGTGATCGGCGCGCATTCTTCAGCCAGAGCCGACGTCGCCATAAGAGCAATCACGGAAGCAGCAAGCAGATATTTTTTCATTTTAATCTCCATCAATCGATTTTGTCTTTTCCGGCGATTTTCATGCCGACTACCCAGAGATGGTTTGTTGCCTGCAATGTCGCGTCTGCCGAATGGCCAAAATCGCATATGCCGAATGGCCTATGCATTTTGGCGGATGGCTTGCTATCTAGGAACAAGTCGAACTTCTAAAGGGCAAGGAATCCGTGGAAGACGCAGGCCACGATAGCATATCACCTCCCATTCGCGAATTGCGGCGTCTCTATCGCGATGCGGAAGCCAAGGCCGCCCGTCTGCGGCTGATCGTGGACGTGCGCACGCTGCTGGACCGCAACTCTTTGGACGTCGCAATGTGCGAGGCATTGTCCGCCATTGCCGGCTTTTCCGGGGCGCACATGGCCACGATCCGTACCGATAGCGGCGATGCCTGGCGGTTTCCGGCCGCGCACGCAGCTTACGGCGCCCCTGCTGATCCGTCGGCCCAGCTAATCGTCGGCAGGGCCTGGATGGGCGGTGAGCCGCTGGCGCTGCAACTGTCACGTCTCGCTTTCCCCATCGGCGCAGACGATCGCGAAGCAATCCAGATCGTGGCGGACCAACTCGCCGTTTTTCTCGCGGCGGAACGACAGCGCGCTCATCGCGAACGGTTGACGCTCGATCTTCAGGCCCGGGAGCAGGACCTCGCCAGGTTGGTCGAGGTGATGATCGGCGCGCAGGAGCAGGAACGGCGCAGGGTCGCCTATGACCTGCACGACGGCGTCGCCCAGTCCTTGGTAAGCCTGCTGTTTCACCTGGAGGCGACGGGCGTTGCCATCGGCGACACACAATTGACCAGGCAAGCGATCGAAAATGGGATCGGGATCGTTCAAAAGTCGATCCGAGAGGTTCGAGACGCGATCGCCGCCCTTCGGCCGGCGGAGCTGGATGACCTCGGTCTCGAGGCAGCACTTCGCGCACGTCTTGACGGCATGGCGGCTATCGAGCTTCGCTTTCACTCCGATCTGAACGGTCGCCGCCTGTCCGACGTGCTGGAGGTGACCCTTTACCGAGTGGCGCAGGAAGCCCTGGCAAATGCGGTTAGGCACTCCGGCTGCAGCCAAATTGAGCTGCGACTTTCCTTGGACGATCCGCAATTTGTCACCCTCTCCATCGCCGACAATGGTCGCGGCGGCGCGGAAGCACCTGTCAACAAGAAAGAAGGACGAGGTGTCGGCTTGTCCGCCATGCGCGAACGAATGACGCTGATCGGCGGTTCGATATCCATCCGCTCCGTTTCCGGCGAAGGAACCGCCGTCGTCGCACGCGCGCCTATTCCAGCCTCCATAAAGGTATCCCCTTGAAGCGCTACAGAATATTGATTGCAGACGACCACGAACTTGCCCGGTCGGGTCTTATTGCCGTGCTTGCGAGCGCTGACGATCTGGAAATCGTGGCGGAAGCGGCAGACGGCCTGTCCGCTGTTGCCCTGGCCGAAAATCTCCAACCGGATATCGCTCTTCTCGATATACGAATGGGCGGCGTGGACGGGTTGGAGGCGGCAGCGCAGATACGCGTCAAATCGCCTGAAACCCGCATCATCATGCTGACGATGCATGATAGCGTCGACTATCTGGAAGCCGCCATCAAGGCCGGAGCCAGCGGCTATGCCCTGAAGGATATCCGGCGCGAAGAGCTGCTGCGGATGATCGCCAATGTCGCCGCTGGCCAGTCCTTTTTCAATGTCGATCTGATGCGCCGCCTGCTGCGTCGCGTCGCTCCCGAAGCATCCGCCGACGGCGCGATCGAACGCCTGACCGTGCGTGAGCGCGAGATCCTCGTCCGGCTGACAACCGGCGAGACGAATAAGGAGATCGCCAAGGCGCTTGCGATTTCGCCCGGCACGGTCAAGGTGCATGTCGAGCGCATTCTCAACAAACTGCGTGTCGCCGATCGGACGCAGGCCGCCGTCGTGGCCGTCAGGGCCGGCCTGGTGGATCGGCAAAGCCTATGATCGCTCAACGCATTTTCGCTCCCATCTCCAAGCTGTTTTTGGACCAGCCGCTCGCCCATAAGGGTCTGATCGCCATCGCCGTGCCGTTGATCTGCTTTCTGATCGCGCTGGCATCGGTGTTCCTCGCCGACCGGGAAAGCCGTCAGGCGGAAAACTACGTGCGGGTGACCCTTGCCATTCAGTCCGACATCCTCGAGCTGCACGCGCTGCTTGCCGAAGCGGCGTCCGGCGTGCGCGGATTTCTGCTGACCGGCAACGAGGCTTTTCTGGCGCCCTTCAACAAGGCGAGTGCGGAACTGCCCGGCGTGCTTGCCGGCATGCGGCCGCGGATCAGGGATAGCGAGCAGCTCGCCCGGCTCGACGCAATGGAGCCGCTGGTAAATCAGAAGCTCAAGGGCCTCAGCGCCTTGCGCGACGCCGGCGGTCAGTTCGGACAAGCTGCCCGCGACGACATCCGCAAGACCCTCGTGGAAAACAAGGCGCTGCTGGACACGCTTCGAACCAAGATCGACGAGATGCGCGCGCGGGAGGATTTTCTGCTGGCCGTGCGCACCGGTGAGGCGGACGCCATTCGCGATCGATCGCAATGGATCACGTTGTTCGGTGCCTTGTTCGGCCTGCTCGGCGGCGTCAGCGCCATCATGCTGATGTCGAACGGCATTGTCCGACGCGTGGCGTCGTTGCAAAAAGCCGCCTACAAGCTGGCCAGCGGACAGGAACTCGGATCAATCCCGGCTGCTCGCGACGAAGTGGGCGAGCTTGCGAAAGCCTTGCAGGAGGCAAGCCACCTGCTGAAGGCACGCGAGGACGCCTTGCGCGAAAGTGAGGAACGTTTTCGCCTGCTGGTCGACGGTGTGCATGATTACGGCATATTCGGGCTGGACGAAGCAGGCCATGTCGTGAGCTGGAATGTTGGTGCCGAACGTATCACCGGCTATGGGGCGCAGGAGGCGATCGGCACGCATTTTTCCAAATTCTACCCGGAGAACACGCGCCAGACGCATCCCGCTCAGGAGCTGGCGCAAGCGGTGGCCTTCGGACGGGTCGAGGATGAAGGTTGGCGCATTCGCAAGGATGGCGATCCATTCTGGGCCAACGTGGTCGTTACCGCCTTGAAGGACGAGCATGGCAACTCACGCGGCTTCTCCAAGATCACCCGGGACATGACCGACCGCAAGAAGGCCGAAGAAGCCCTACAGGCCGCACGCCGGGAGGCCGAGCGCGCCAGTCAGGCCAAGAGCGAGTTCCTGTCACGCATGAGCCATGAACTGCGTACGCCGCTCAATTCGATCCTCGGCTTTGGCCAGATCCTCGAAATGGACACAGAGGATCCCGATGCGCAGCTATCCGTCAAGCAAATCCTGACAGCCGGCCGGCATCTGTTGAGCCTCATCGACGAAGTCCTTGACATAGCGAGGATCGAAGCCGGGCGGATGGAGCTGTCGCTCGATACAATCGACGTCGGCGGCCTATTGGCGGAGGCCATGGCACTCGCCCGTCCCTTGGCAGAGGCGCGGAATATCGACTTGCATCTCGACGACAGGCAACTCGGGCAGATATTCACTGCTGCCGACCGCCGGCGGTTGTTGCAGGTTCTGCTGAACCTCTTGTCGAACGCCATCAAATTCAACCGCCCCGGTGGCGAGGTCAGAATTGTTGGCCGCATCGATGGACCGCAGATGTTGACGATCGATATCTGCGATACCGGCTCAGGTATTTCCTCCGATGGCGTGGGGCGCCTGTTCCAACCGTTCGAGCGGCTTGGCAAGGATCGCAACGCGACAGAGGGCACCGGGCTGGGTCTTGCCTTGTCCAGACATCTCATGGAAGCGATGGGCGGCGGCCTTGAACTTGTGGAAACATCGCCGCAGGGCACCAGATTTTCGGTGCGCCTGCCCATCGGCATCGACAACGGGGCGTTGGAAGACGTGCCGCCGATGCAGGTAACGGCACTGGGAGCAAGCGACAATAAGCTCGCCAACGTGCTGTGCATCGAAGACAATCCGCAAAGTCTCAGTCTAATCGAGAATGTGATGACGCGCCATTTTGGCTGCGATGTCATGCCGGCGATGCTAGGCGAATTGGGCCTCGCCTTGGCGATGCAGCATCGGCCGGATCTCATTCTCCTCGATCTCGACTTGCCGGATATGAGCGGCCTCGACGTTCTTCAGAGATTGCGCAGCGACGCCAAGACGCGCGCCATCCCCGTCATCGTCATCAGCGCCGATGCCACGGAGGCAAGCCGCCAGAAGGCGCTGGCGGCCGAGGCGACGACTTATCTCACCAAGCCGCTCGATTTGCGCCTCTTCATGAAGACCGTGGAAGATATCGCATGCAACTGAACACGACTATTGACATTCCAGCCGACGCAAAGGTCCTCGTCGTCGACGATGAGCCGGCTAATATCGCACTCTTGACGCGCCTCCTGCAGCGCGAGGGCTTCGGACGGATCACTGCGACGGTTGATCCGCGTGATGCAGTCGACATGTTCCGCAACCTGCAGCCGGATATTGTGCTCCTCGACCTCATGATGCCGCACATCGACGGCTTTCAGTTGCTGGAGGCCTTTTCGCGCCTTATCGGCCCGCGCAGCTTTGTTCCGATCCTTGTGCTGACGGCGGATGTGTCCGTTACCACACGCCGCAGGGCCTTGTCGCTGGGCGCCAAGGACTTTCTCGTCAAGCCGCTGGACGCCGTCGAAACGGTCCTGCGCATCGTCAACCTGCTGGAGACCCGTTTTCTCTTTCTCGAGCTGCAGAGACTGACCGGGGACGCTGCAATTAGCCCAACCTCGAAAGGCGCCGGAGTCTCTTGAGGGATTCGACGAGCAGCGGTTCATTGGCCAGCATTCCTTTCAGATGGGTTCTTGCCAGGCGTTCGACCAACTCCTCTCCCTTGGGAGTGAGGCCGATGAGCACGCTTCGCTTGTCTTCCGCCGAGGGAATGCGGACGGCAAATCCTGCTGTCGCGAGCCTGTCCACAAGTTGCACTGCGCCATGATGCTGCAGAAGCATTTGATCGGCGAGTTCGCGCACCATGATCTGGCCTCCCGGCGCGACCTTGATCACCAACAGCGCCTGATATTGCTGGGAAGTTACCCCTGCCTCAGAAACCGCAGCTTCGCTGAACGCAAGAAATGATCGCATGGCGAGCCTTACACCTGCAAGACCTTTGTAGATGCCCGGATCCAGGGGACGGCTGGTCTCGATTTGGTTTTCGTCTGATCGACTGGACCGCTTTCCTGAGGGCATGCACATTTTCCTTTATTTATATCACAACATGATATATTTTCATGGCGTCCGTATTGGGAGGACGTTCGCGGGCGCGCGACGCTGAGCGCTTAGGCCAGGTCCACCTGCGCCAGGGTGCCACCACTTGCAGCGCCCGCGAACCTTATCCCAAAACTCCGAGACGAAAAGGGGCATCGCTTGGACGATCTCAACGTCAATATCGATGGATCAATCGTATTGGATCGCGACGTGCGGTTCTTTGGCTCCATCGCGGGCTCGTTAACAGTTCCCGCCGGCCGACGGTTCGAACTCCACGGAAGCATTGGCCACGATCTCATTGTCGAGAAGGGCGCGGCCGCGATAGTTTGCGGAACGATCCAAGGCAACCTGATCAATAAGGGGGGAGATGTGCTATTGAGCGGATCGGCTGGGGAAATCCAGGATCTGGATCCCGCCAGGCCCATCCGAAGGCAAGCCTAATTCGCGTATTCAGCCGTCTTGAATCTCTCTCGTAATCGGGGTGCCAGGGGCTTTGGCATCGAATATTTAGCAATCACACGCCAGCAACGGCACACGATAAAGAGGACCATGTGACCGTTTATCTCTGGGCGCTCTATCGGCCAGGCTTTGAACCCAAAAGGGGCCATGGCGACTTAGGATCTCTCATTCGGTGGCTCGAACGGCAAAAGCTTCCAGGAGAAGCGCCGTCGGATTGGGTGGTGATGCTGCTCAAAGTCGCTGAAAACGATGGCCGATCGGTTTATGTTCACGACGAGGGCGGTTCGGACCAGTGGACGCTGACACTCAACCGGACTGGCGTTGACGCCTTGCCAAGATGTTGAGCAGAGCAGAGGCAGGAATTATGCTGTCGAGGTCACGAGCGGCATGTCCAGCCCGTTTTAAGGTGCCGGGATGATATGAACTCGTTTTGGAACGCCTTGGCGATGGTTTCGATCCTGACGACGTCGGCGCAGGCACAGACGCTGCGGCCAACGCCTTCAATGGATCACTTGGCGGACTGCACCGAGGTGGTGGAACATATCCGGTCGAAGACGGGAGGCCGGCTACTGTCGTTTCGCCAAGGCGCCGAGAAATGCACCGTGATCATTCTCTTGCAAAAGGATGGCGAACGTCCCGAGAAGATCGTCTTACATATCGATCGCAGTCAAGCGTCCGCGGACGCTGAATGATGCTTCGAACTGCACAATCCCTTAGCCAACTATTGAGGAGCCGGAGAGACCAGGTGCATCAATGTCGCACCGAACTCGTAGTAGGTGGCCTTGATACTGCTGAAGCGTTCCGCGTAGTGCTCGATTGGAGCGATCGGAAGTGCATCGGGATGACCATCGAGAAGCGCAATCGCAGCCTGCGTGCCAAATACGGTGCCTGGCCCGATGCCCCGGCCGGAATAGCCGAAACATGCGTAGGCATTGGGCCCGAATGCGATGATTTTCGGCACGTGGTCGTCCGTCATCGCGATCCTGCCGCGCCAAACATGTTCGAACTTGAGCTTGGCAATCGCCGGGAACAGCTTTCGAAGTTTGCGTCTGGCCCACGCGCGGTGGACAGCAGCGCCCGGCCCCTCGGTGTTGCCGATGCCACCGACGATCATCCGCCCGGAACGGTCGACTCGAAATGAGGACATGACGGGCGCCGTGTCCCAGCAGCCTTCACCATGCGGCAATATCTGGCTGCGTGCTGGTTCCGGCATGGGCTCCGTGGCGAACTGGCAGTAGCTCACGGGCGTGTATTGCGGGTTGAAAGGCGCCTTAATGCCAAGCTGATAGGCATTCGTCGCCAAGAGCAACGCTTTTGCCCTTACCGTATGACCATTCGCCTCTACGACCCAGAGATCGTTCCGCCGGTTTATCTGGGAGACGGGCGACTTGCTGTGGATTGTCGCTCCCTTTTTTTGAGCGGCCCGCGCAAGTCCACGGCAGTAGGACAGAGGTTGGATCGTGCCTGCGCGCGGGTCGAGCAAAGAGCCATGATAGGCGGTTGATCCCGTGCGCCGGGCTGTCTCCGTGGCATCGAGCAGCTTCAGCGGCGCGCCGTAGCGATTGCCCTGGCGATGGCGTTCCTCGAGATCCCGCAGTCCCGATTGGGAATGCGCCAGGTGCAAGGTTCCATGATGCGTCGCTTCACAATCGATCTGTTCCCGTTCGATCAGGCCGAAGACCCTGCGCGGCGCATCCGCCAGAACATCGATCAGGCGACGACCAGGTGCTTCTCCCATCTGAGCAACGACGGTATCGGGCGGCAACCACAATCCGGCATTGACCAATCCGACATTGCGGCCAGAACCGCCGTGCCCGACCGTCTCGGCCTCGAGAACACAGACCGAAGCCCCGCGCGAAGCGACCTCGAGCGCCGCCGCCAATCCCGTGAAGCCGCCCCCCACGATGACGAGATCAACCGTCTGATCGCGATCCAGCGGTAGGGTGTCACCATGTTCACGTGCGCTTGCACGCCAAAGAATGGATTCTGCGGTCATCTTGCCTTCCGCCTCTTTCATTGCAGTTTCGAGCAAGCCTCCGAGATCCGGCGCAAGGCTTCGGCCAACTCCGTCTCCGAGGTGGCATAGGAAATCCGGAAATAGGGTGACAGTCCGAAGGCGGAGCCGGGGACGACGGCAACATGGGCGTCTTCCAGCAGATAATCGGTGAAATCACTATCCGCCTCGATGCGCTTGCCCTTGGGAGTCGTCTTGCCGATCACGCCACCGCAGCCGGCGAAGGTGTAGAAAGCGCCTTCAGGGGCGCGGCAGGTGATGCCCGGAATGGCGTTGAGGGTGGAGACCACCAGGTCGCGGCGGTGCTTGAAGCTCGCCTGACGTCCCTTGAGGAAGTCTTGTGGGCCGTTCAGCGCCTCGACAGAAGCCGCCTGGCTGACGGAACAGGGGCAGGACGTCGCCTGGCTCTGGATGACCGCCATCGCCTTGATCAGCGCTTTCGGGCCGCCGGCATAGCCGATGCGCCAGCCGGTCATCGCGTAGGCCTTTGAGACGCCGTTGATCGTCAGCGTGCGCTCCTTCAGCCACGGTTCGATAGCGACCGGGGTCACGAACTTGAAGCCGTCATAGACGATGTGCTCGTACATGTCGTCGACCATCAGCCAGACATGGCGATGGTGAAGCAGCACCTCGATAAGCGGCCGGTAGTCGGCTTCGCTATAGGCGGCACCTGATGGATTGGATGGCGAGTTGAGTAGCACCCAGCGCGTCCTGGGCGTGATCGCCTTTTCGAGCTGATCGGCCCTGAGGCGGAAACCGACTTCAGCATCGCAGGGGATCAGCACCGGCACGCCGCCGCAAATCTCCACGATGTCCGAGTAGGACGTCCAATAGGGCGTGGGAATGATGACCTCATCGCCCGGATCGATGCTTGCCATGAAGGCATTGAACAGGATCTGCTTTGCGCCGGTCGCGACGGTGATTTCGTCGAGCGTGTAGTCGACGCCGTTTTCCCGCTGGAATTTCGCGGCGATCGCCTTCTTCAGTTCCGGCGTGCCATCGAGCGCGGTGTATTTGGTCTCACCGCGGTCGATCGCCGCCTTGGCGGCTTCTTTCACGTTATCGGGCGTGTCGAAATCGGGTTCGCCGGCACCCAGGATGATGACCGGAAAACCTTCACGCTTCATCGCATTGGCACGCGCGCCGATCTGCAGGATCTTCGAGACGCCGATCGACGCGATACGCGAGGCCGGCCTGAAGCTCATCGCGTCGATTTGGGACCGTGTGTTGATAGCCATGAGCTCGATACCGCTGGTTATTCAATGTCGAAGGAGACGCCCTGGGCAAGCGGCAGGGCCTTCGAATAGTTCACGGTATTGGTGGCGCGGCGCATGTAGGCGCGCCATGCGTCCGAGCCGGATTCGCGGCCACCGCCGGTCTCCTTCTCGCCGCCGAATGCGCCGCCGATTTCAGCGCCCGAAGTGCCGATATTGACATTGGCGATGCCGCAATCCGACCCATCGGCCGACAGGAAACGCTCGGCTTCCTGCATGTTCAGCGTGAAGATGGACGACGACAGACCGGCCGCGACGGCATTGTGCTCTTCGAGCACCTGGTCGAAGTCGGAATATTCCATCACGTAGAGGATCGGCGCGAAGGTCTCTTCGAGCACCGGGCCTGCCTGCTTCGGCATTTCGACGATCGCTGGCTGGACGTAGTAGGCCGTGTCCTGGCTCGCAGCGGCAACGCGCTCACCGCCGGTGACGGAGCCGCCCTCAGCCCTGGCTGCCGACAGCGCCTTCTGCATGTTGTCGAAGGCCGCCTTGTCGATCAACGGACCGATGAGGGCGCTGGTTTCCAGGGGATTACCCACCGAAACGCTCGCATAGGCCTTCTTCAGGCGCGGAACGAGCTGATCGTAGATATTCTCATGCACGAAGAGGCGGCGCAGCGTGGTGCAGCGCTGCCCAGCCGTTCCCATGGCGCCGAAGGCGATGGCGCGCAACGCCATGTCGAGATCGGCAGAGGGGCAGACGACGCCGGCATTGTTGCCGCCCAGCTCGAGGATCGAGCGGGCGAAACGCTTGGCGAGGCGCGGGCCGACTTCCCTGCCCATACGCGTGGAGCCGGTGGCCGAAACCAGCGCGATCTTCTCGTGATCGACAAGGACCTCGCCGATGGCGCGATCACCGATCAGAACCTGGCTCAGGCTCTTCGGCGCATCGCCGAAACGGGCAAGGGCGCGCTCGAGGACTGCCTGACAGGCAAGCGCCGTCAGCGGTGTCTTTTCCGAAGGCTTCCACACGACGGGGTTACCGCAAACGAGCGCTAGTGCCGCATTCCACGACCAGACGGCGACCGGAAAATTGAAGGCCGAGATGATGCCGACGACACCCAGCGGATGCCAGGTTTCCATCATCCGATGGCCAGGGCGCTCGGTCGCGATCGTCAGGCCGTAGAGTTGGCGGGACAGACCGACCGCGAAATCGCAGATGTCAATCATTTCCTGCACCTCGCCGAGACCTTCCGAAATGATCTTGCCGGCTTCGATCGAGACGAGGCGGCCGAGATCGGCCTTGGCGGCACGCAATTCTTCGCCGAGAAGGCGAACCAGTTCGCCGCGCTTCGGCGCAGGCACGAGACGCCATGCCTTGAAAGCCTCGTATGCGGCGGTGATCGCCTTGCCGGCTTCAGCCGCGGAGACGGTCTTCACCCTGGCAATCTCTTCGCCCGTGACCGGGCTGTGGGACGCCATGTCGCCGGTGCTCCAGGCGGCGCGATCAACACCCAGCTTGTCGAGAAGGCGGGCGGTTTCCGTTTTCACGTCGATGGTCATGATCTGTCTCCATTCTTGCTGTCTTGGAATGCCGCGGATAGGGCAAATTTCAGAAGGTCATTGCGCCCATCGGGCCAGGTGAGGTGATTGCTTTCAGCCCGGATGCCAACAGGCGGATCTCGGCCGGGGTGTACTTGTCGTAAAAGGCCTGGTTCTTGCGACCGATCGCGTGTTCAGCACTGAAGCTGCCGCCGAACTCTTCGACCGCAACGGCAAAAACCCATTCGCGCAACGCCACATCAAAACCAGGCTCGGCAAGCCTCGGGTCGTTTTTGGCCACGACGAGATTGAAGTGCACGCCACCGTCGCCGATATGGCCGAAGTCGCAGATCGTTATCCCGGGGAAGTGCTTGGGCATTTCTGCCCGCATTTGGGCGAGAAAGCGCATGATGTCGCCGCGGCGGAAGGATAGATCGAAGGCTATCAGCCGTCCGCTATGTTTCACGCCTTCCGATAGTGCGTGACGCAAAGCCCATATCTCGTGTGGCGGGCCGACGAGAGCATCGGCAAGCGGAGCATCCTCACGTTCCCATAGGGCAGCAAGCACCTCTTCCAGCACGCCGTCGAGCGGCTGCTCACCGTCGCGTGGCAGGTTGGAGCGGGAAATCTCCGCAAGGATCACGAATTCCGGCACGATGCTGCCCTGAAACGGATTGCGCAGCGACGGCACATGATCGAGTGCTGCGCGGATCGCATTGCCGGACATGCCTTCGAAGGCGGAAAGGTAGCTGCCGAGCGCTTCCTCCATTGCGACGAGAAGGGCTGGAACCTGCTCGCCCGAGGAGGGCATGAGCAAAGCCGTCGCGGTCTGACGCGGTGCCGATTCGAGGTTCAGCACGCATTCGGTGATCACGCCGAAGGCGCCGGACGTGCCGATGAAAAGGTGCTTCCAATCGACGCCCGTATTGTTTTTGCGCAGGCTCGACGAAAGATCGAGGACGGTGCCGCTGTCGTCTGCAAGCACGACCGTCAGGCCGAGCGTGTTGCGGCGCACGTCGCCATAGCGCAGGAATCGCGAGCCGCCGGTATTCGTCGCGATCATGCCGCCGATGAGCGGGTCCGCTCCGAGGTCGATCGGAAAGAAGAGGCCACTTTCCCCTAGTTTCCCATTGAGGTCAGAGAGGCGAAGACCAGCGCCGACTTTCACGGTACGATTTACCCGGTCGAGTTCGTAGATGCCGGTCAGGCGATCGAGGCTGAGGACGCCTTGGCAACCGCTGTCGTCGGGCGTCGAGCCCGAGACGAGTCCTGTGTTGCCCGACTGCGGCACGAGCGCGATGTTGTTTTTGACGCAATAGGCAATAACGGTGGAAACCTCTTTCGTAGAGGTGGGACGCGCTACGAAGGACGCTCTTCCGCGATCGTAGCGTGCACCGGTCTCGTAAGCCGCGACGTCGGCTGCCGCAGTGAGCAGACCTTTTTCGCCGAGCAGGCTTTTGAGTGCTTCGATGTGCCGTGCCTCGATCATCGGTCGCCCGTCACTCCGCTGCGGCAGCCATGTTGACGACAGTCATGCACATTGTCAGAGACGCCCTTTCGATGGCTGCATAATGCGCGAACTCATCGAGAACCGAGGCGCCCAGGTCGCGCTCGAACATCACCTGATTGGGGCTTGCGACAAATTCCTGCGCTGCGTCATCGCCGAGGTTCGACTGGAAGATGCCAGCGGCGCTGACCGGCAGGAAATCCTCGTAAACGATCGGATCGAACTGAACGAGGCCGTCTTCGATTGCCGTTTCAAGGTCGGCATTTCGATGCGAGGCGGCCGCCTTGCCCTTCTCCGTCAACGAGTAACTGAAATAGCCGAGACCGGCCTTGCGGATGCCATTCCAATCATCCGGAAATGCCTGGAAGACGTCAGTAAGTGCCGCTTCATATTCGCCAGCGTTGGAACCGTCGGCGGCCGGGCGGACACGGGCACGTGTGTCGTTCAGGAGCTTGTCGTAGAGCGCGCGCCCCTTCGGCGTCAGCGCTACGCCGCGCTGCTCGATCTCGCCGAAACGGGCAGTGTGCGAGCCAGCTTGCCAGGTGCCGTGTTCACCGGCGAATGAAACGGCTTCTTCCAGCGCCTTAAAAGAGGTCTGGCGCAGCAGGATCGGGCACTTGCGGGTCGGCGGTCCCTCGACGATCGCTTTCGGCGCAATTCCCTCTTCCGGCATCAACGCCTGAACCTTATCGATATCGAGCGTGCGCGGGGTCAGATGGTTGATATGCGGTCCCCTGAAGGAGACGACGTCGGCGATCAGCCGATGGGCATCATGCAGGCGCTTGTACATGCCGGCGCTGACGATGGCGCGATCGTGCCAGCGGAAGGTTTCCAAGACTTCCTGGACAAACCGTGTTGCATCGGAAACATCGAGGCCACCGTCCCGTTCCGCCTTTTCGACGAGCCGCACCGCCTCGTCCGTGAAGATCTCGCGGGCCGAGAGGACTTCGGCGGCTTCCTTGCGCAGCACCTCGTCGGCGATCAGATCGAGGCGGAGCAATGACGTGAAGACACGGAAAGGATTACGCCGCAGGCTTTCGTCGCCGACCGGGCGGAAGGCGGTTGAATGGACCGGAACGCCGGCTGTCGACAAATCGTAATAGCCGACTGGATGCATGCCCATGACCGCGAAGACACGGCGCATCATCGCGAGCTCATGCGCAGTGCCGAGACGGATGGCGCCGTGGCGCTCCTCGGAAATGCGGCCGAGAGAATCCGTTGCTTCCAGGCGCGTCTTCAACAGCGGATCGGCGGCAAGGGCCTCATCGTTCACCCTCGCCACGAGCGACATCAGGGTGCCATAGGCCGGCACCTCCTTGCGATACATGGCGGACATGGCAGCAGAAAAATCCGAACGGATCGTATCGGCCTTGACGAAGCTCGCATTTGTCATCGCGTCGCACCTCAGCAAAAGGATTATTCATTCTTGATTTTCATGATATTCCGAAAGCCGATAGCGATCTTGCGACGAATCTGACCTAGTTGATGCGAGTTAGGAATGAACCTAAGCCGTTCCGTGATCCCCGACCTAGCTGTTCTCCAGGCATTCGAGTGCGCAGCACGCCATGGAAGCTTTACGCAAGCGGCGCTGGAGCTGAACCTTACTCAAAGCGCCGTCAGCCGTCAGATCCGGACGCTTGAGGACCAATTGCACGTCAATCTGTTCGAGAGGATCAGAAAACGCGTGGTTCTGTCTTCGGCCGGCAAGGCGATGCTGCCGGAAGTAAGACGGATTTTGGCACGCACCGAAGAAATGGTGTTGCGGGCGATGGCTTCTTCGGATGGCAAGAATGTCTTATCCATCGCCACGCTTCCGACATTCGGAAACCGTTGGCTTCTTCGGCGTCTTCCCGATTTCCTGAAAGACAATCCAAACACGGTTTTGAACATCGCCTCGCGCTCGGAGCCGTTCGATCTGACGTTGGAGGATTTCGATCTTGCTATCCACTATGGACAACCGGTTTGGGCGCATGCAACCTGTACCTACCTTTGCAGTGAGATCATTGTGCCCGTTGCCAGCTCGTCCCTGTTGAATTCGTTCTCCGTCACCCAGGCAGAGGATTTGGAACGAGGGCCGCTCCTGCATTTGGCGACGCGGCCAAGACTATGGGCCGAGTGGTTCCAGTTGAACGGCTGCGAGGGGGTCAGTCCCTATCACGGAAGCCGGTTCGATCAGTTCAGCATGGTCATCGAGGCGGCGATACTCGGGCTGGGTTTTGCCCTGCTTCCGAAATATCTGATCGAAGAGGAGATCGCTTCGGGGCGCCTTCAAATTGCGTGGGATAGGCCGATGGCCACCACCAACAACTACTACATCGTGACGCCCGAAATGAAACAGCAGTCGTTGACGACAAAAAGATTTCAGGAGTGGCTGCTCAACCAGGTCTCCTGAAAGCTCGATGCCAACCAGATTTCTGGCGCCACGATCGACTATTCCGACATTGTCGGCGGCGACATGTTCACTCTCGCCGAATAACCGGGTTGGCCGCTCATATGCATTGCGACGGCAAAACCAGCGACAACCGAGAACAGCACTATAAGAAAGGGAATGAGGATTACTCCCAGTGTCCCCCCGACAGGCGATATATTTCGTAGATCCTTTGTGAAAATCAGCGCCGACAGGGGAGCGTACGATTTCTTCAGCGTGCCCACCGGTTTACCGTTACTGGGCCGCCCATCGCCTTGTCTCAAACCCAGCCTAGTCGTTTTGAACAGCAGCATCTCAGCCACCTGATTGCACCCAGAACCATTCGCCTGACGACGGCCCGAGCAGTCGGACCTGTTTCCGGAGTTCATCATACATCATACAATGATATAAATTAAGGGAAATGCGACCGATGTCGGCTCGTCCATTTCGAAGCCGCGGATAGGCTGGCGCTTCGCTCAATAAGCGAGGGCCAGCCAAACCATCCACGGCCGCTACATAGCTTCAGTGTTCGACCCGCGCGGTCTCGTGCGCCCTGATGACGGCGTCAGCCTCCTTGCCGTATAGCTCTTCGAAATGATCGAAGGCCTTGGAAAAATAGCCGATGCCCTGCGTCGCCGAGCGCAGCGCCCGCGCCAGATCGTCGAGTGCGCTGCCCGGAACGAGTGCGCGGAAGATGTCCCATCCCTTGGACGCTTCATCCCGGTCAAAGCCGAGAACCTGCCCCTTGAGCGCGGAGACGATCTGGACGAGATTACCCGAATAGACCGATGGTATGTGGATTTCGCTGCGGAAGATCGGCTGCATCAAGACAGTCGATCCTTCGGAAAGCGCCTGCCGCACACCCATTTTCGACGCGGTCCGGAAGGCGTGTTCCGAACTGTCGACGGCGTGGTGCTGGCCATCCGACAGGGTTACCCCGACATCGATGACCTGAAAACCGAGCGGCCCTTTCTCCATCGCTTCGCGCGCGCCCGCTTCGACGGCAGGAATGTAGTTGCGCGGAACGACACCGCCCTTGACCGTTTCGTTGAAGGTGAAACCCTGGCCACGCGCGTTGGGATGAATATTCAGCTTCACATCGGCGAATTGCCCGGCGCCGCCGGTCTGTTTGCGATGGCGGTAATGAACATCCGATGATTTCGCGATGGTCTCGCGGTAGATCGGGCTGGGCGTCCGATCGGTCACGTCGATATGAAAGACATCCGCCAGGGTTCGGCAGAGATCGCGCAGATGCACCGGCCCCTGGGCGCGCACGAGCTGGGCGCCAGTGCCCTCCTCCTGCAAGACGATCAAGCCGCGATCCGTCTCGGAAAGTTTTGCCAGCGTTTCGGAGAGCTTGTTTTCATCACGTTCGCTGCCCGGAATCAGGATCCTTTCCAGCATCGGCGTGGGTGGCTCCGTCCACTCAGGCGGCGCGACCGTGGCGTCTGACGTCAAAAGCGAAGGGACGGGCAGGTGGTCGGACTTGACCGCCGCGAAGACATCCCCCGGCGCAGGTGCGACCGCCGCATTGGATCGTCCGTTTGCCGGATCCTGCACGGGGCCGAGGCTCGAACCGCCGAGCGATGCGCCTTGCCGCAGTCCCTCACCAAGCGCACGCACCAGCACCGTCTTGCCGATGTTCTGACGATGATAGGCATGAAAGCTTACGGCTGTCAGCTTTCCTTCGTCGACAGCGCCGGCACGGGCAAGACGCTGACGAAGGGCCGCGACCGGCGGCGCTTCGTGGCGCAGAGCCTTCATCAGCCGCATCATGCCGTTGCCGTGACTTGCGGCACCGATCAGGACCGGGATCACCCTATTTTCCTTGAGAACCCGCGATGAGATGGCATAAAGCGCGTCGCTGGCCGGCTCTCGATCCTCGATCAGTTCCTCGAGGAGCCAATCGTCGAACTCGGAGAGATGTTCCAGCAGCTCGGTGCGCGCTTCCTGCTCGCGCTCGGCGGTACTTTCGGGGATTGCGATCAGCGCCGAGGTCTGACCTTCCCGGTAGCGCCACGCCCGCTCCGAGATCAGATCGCAGCTACCGACGATCCTGTCCCCCTCGCGGATCGGAATCTGGCGAAGCAGAAGCGCGTGATTGGCATAATCCTGAAGCGCTGCGATCACATCCCTCAGCCGCCCTCGCGGTTCATCAATCCGGTTGACGAAGAGGATGCAGGGCGTTCCCGACGCCTCGATCACGCGCAGATAGGGCGCGGCGAGCACAGCCTCTTCGGGCGCCGGTGAAATGCATAGGATGCAGGCGTCGCTGGCAAGAAGCGCGTGCTGCACATGCGCCAGCGCTTCATTAGGTCCCGGCGCGTCCAGCGCACACCAGGTTTCGTTTGCAAAGGTAAATTCCGTGAGGTTCAGCCCGTAAGGGGAGCTGGATTTTCGCGGCGGTCCCTCCAGGGAGCTGAGCTTTTCAACGACCGTCGATTTTCCGGTCTGCGAGGGTCCAAGTACGGTAAAGCAGCGCATCGGTATTCCTCCAACTGCCATAAAGTACAATTTTCGGCCACCACAGGATGCCCCGAACCGCGGCAACGCGCCAGAGGCTCAATTTTCTTATTGAGATACCGTCCATATCAGCGAGATTGGGTAAAGATCTACGCAAGTTGGAGGACATATCGGAAGCGCCTCTCTAAATCTCCTAGCTTTCAGAAACCGACACGCGCCAGGAACGTCCGGCTGGCGGCCAGATCCTCCAATATGCTGCCGGTATTAAGCGGATCGCGTTCCTGTTCGATGGTGATGTAGCCGCCGTAGCCGAGTTCGGTCAGAAGCGCGCGAATTGCCGGATAATCGATCGAGCCGCGGCCGATCGGGCACATGACGCCCTTGGCGCAAGCCTCGAAGAATCGGATGCGCTCGCCCATGACCTCCTGGTAGACCTTGGCGTCGATATCTTTGAAATGAATATAGTCGACGCGATTCCAGTAGTGGCGCAGGGTGGCAACGGGGTCCATGCCCGAATAGGCCATGTGCCCGGTATCGAGGCAGAGGCCAGCCAGATCGGCGGGGATGTCCGCGGCGATACGCTCCAGCTCATCGGCAAACTCGATATAGCCGCCGGCATGCGGATGGATCGTTGCCCGCACGCCGTATTTGTCGCGAGCAAGTGCGGCGACGGCGTGGATATTTTCCACCATGCCATTCCACGCACCATCGTCGAGTCGCGGGGCACGGTCGGGATGTCCGGCAGCGTAGTCCCTTTCATCATGCCCCCAATCCATGACCGTTAGGTAGGGTGCCTGGAAGCGCTGCCGGGAATGCTTTTCCGGTTTCGGCAACTGCGTTATGAGAGAGCAGATCTCATCGGTCTGACGAAGGAGATTGGCGCGGTTTGCGGGCGAAACGAGATCGTCGAAGATCGTGCCCGCCACGATCCGCAGTCCGCGCTTGTTCAACGCTTCCGACACAAGACCGAGGTCGAGCGGCAGGTAGCCGTAAGGCCCAAGCTCAAGCCCGCCGAAACCGGCGGCTTGCGCCTCGTCCAGCACCTTTTCCCAAGGAGGCAGGTGCGGGTTATTCACGTCATCGACGCCCCAGCAGCAGGGAGCGGTGGTAATGGTGATCGGGTTGGACATTCAAGTCTCGGCGTTGATCGTCTCGAAGGTCGAAGAACGATGGAATTGTTCGTGGAACGCGATGAAGCGTTGCGTATGCTCCTGGAAGAGGTGCTCGGCATGGGCAGCCTCGTCTTTCCATGCCTCCACGAAGATCAGGCGGTCCGGATCGTCAGTGCAGGTAAAGAAGTCATAGGCGAGACAACCAGCTTCCGCTCTCGTCGCAGCTTGCACCTCGGGCGCGCGGGCGAGGATGTCGTCCCGCGTCCCTGGAAGAAGTTCGATCGTGATGATGAACTTGTAAGGCGCCGTCATCGGCTGATCGTCGCCTGAAGGGCATCGATGGAAGATTGGATGCCGGCCTCGGTGGACATGGTGAAATCTTCCATCTCAAGGCTGACCCAGCCGTTGTACCCAGCCATACGGACAACCGAGAAGAACTCCTTCCACCATTGCAGGTCATGCCCTGCACCGACGGCAACATAGTTCCATGAGCGGTTGGCGACGTCGGTCACCTCCTTGAGTTCCAGGAGACCGTTCACATCCGCAAGTCCTCGTTCGATACGAGTGTCCTTGCCGTGGCAATGATGGATTGCAGCGCCTAAGGCGCGCGCGCCGGCAATGGGATCAGCACCTTTCCAGAACAGATGGCTGGGATCGAGGTTCATACCGACCATCGGACCAACTTCGTTGCGTAGGCGGAAGAGGGTCTCCGGGTTCCATACGAGCATCGCCGAGAAGTTCTCAAGCGCGTATTTTTCGACACCAACCTCCTTGGCGAGCCTCACCAGATCATGCCAGAGCGGGAAGGCGCGGTCTTCCCATTGGTAGCGATCACGCTCGGGCACCTCCTCGGGCCAGCTTTTCGTATAGACGAGCCAGTTGGGCACCATGTCGCCAGGAGCGGCTTCCGGAAGGCCGGACATCGTTACGATCGTCTTGATACCGATCTCGCCGGCAAGACGGATGGTTTGCTCCACCTCCTTGCGATGGCGTTGGCCCATGTGGCCCGGATCGAGCGGGTTCGCCGAGCAATTGAGTGCCGCGATCTCCAGACCGCGGGCTTCGATTTCCTTGAGCTTGGTCCTGAGAAGCCCTTTGTCGGCCAAAAGTTCGTCGGCCCGAAAATGCGGTGCGCGCGACCAGCCGCCGCCGGTCATTTCGATGCCTTCGACGCCGAGCTTTACGCATTTGTCGAGCATATCCGTGAAGGAAAGGTCGCCCATCACGTCGGTGCAAATGGATAGTTTCATGGCTTTGTCTTTCTTGCTGAGAGTGTTGGGGACGCGTTCGGGAGGAGGATGGGAGGATATCCAACGCGCCCCCGGTTCCTGCTATTTGAAATCGACCCAGGCAGAGCCCGCATCGGCCGAGCGGACGCAATTCTCCAGCCAGCGAACACCCTCCGTGCCGGCCTTGATGCCCGGGTATTGATGGGTTTTCAGGAAGGCTTCGTCACCGCGGTTCTTCGCGTCAATCGCCTGTGCGATCCACAGGTAGATATTCGACCAGCTATCGCCGAGACCTTCTGTGTGCAATGCACCCATTCGATCGATCGCGAGGCTTTCTTCCTCGAGGTATGGCATTCCGTGATGAAGGGTCCGGTTCGGCTCGCCCTGAACTTCATAAATCAATTGATCTGGATGCGAGTCCGACCACTCGATCGAGGCTTTCGAGCCGACGAAACGATAGCGTTGCGACCCCATATTGCCGGCGTTCACCGAAGACACCCAGAGACGGCCGCGAGCGCCATTGTCATAATGCATGAGCACCGTGGCGTGGTCTTCAAGCGGCGCGCGGGTCGGGATGAAGGCCTTGCGGTCGCAGAGCAGCTTTTCGATCTTCAGATCCGGCAGCACGACTTCGGACAGGTAGTAGAGATGCGTGCCGATATCGCCGAGAACAAAGGTCGCGCCTGCCGTCTTCGGATTGGTCCGCCATTTCACCGCTTCACCCGCACCGACATCGTCACCAGAGTTGAAGCCGTGGGTGTACTGCATGTCGACGATGCGGATTTCGCCCAGCATGCCCTTCTTGACCATCGCGGCCATCTGGTGAACGAGGGGGTGGCCGGTAAAGCCGTAGGTCACGCCGACGATCAGGCCCTTTTTCTCCGCAAGCCTTTCGATTTCCTCACATTCGGCAACGGTGAAGAACAGCGGCTTTTCGCAGATCACATGGAGCCCTGCCTCCAGGCACGCCTTGGTGATTTCGTAATGCGTGAAGTTTGGCGTGGCGATCGAGACGACCTCGACACCGTCCTCGCGCGCTTTCTCGCTGGCGATAAGTTCCTTGTAGTCGGCATAGCAGCGGTCCGCGTCGACGCCGAGGTTCACACCGAAATCCCGACCGCGCGCAGCGTCAAGGTCGAAGGCCCCGCAGACAAGCCTGTAGGTACCATCGCGAAGCGCGCCGGTACGGTGCTTGTAACCGACCTGGCCGGTGCGCCCGCCGCCGATCATGCCCCAACGCAGAGGGCGTCTTATGGTTCTTTCTCCATTGATCATGAGATCATCTTTCTTAAACGGGAATTCAGTTCATTCGGCCGCCTGGGCGATCGCGGTGTCGTAGAGTCCAGGCTTTGCAACCATTGTGATGGGTTGGAATGCGCCAGTTTCCGCGGCGCGCAGCGCGGCGTCCGCAACCAGCGTCGCGGCATAGCCGTCCCAGGTGCTTGGTCCGGTCGTCGTCCCTTGTCCCGCAGCGGCAATCCACTCGCGGAACTCCTGGTCATAGGCATCGATGAAGCGTTCGCGCCAATCTTCCGGTACGCGCTGACGAACACCGTGCTGGTCTCGGATGACTGCGGAAGGGCGCTCGGGGAGGCTTGCCACCCCGTTTTCGCAGCTCACTTCGCCGCGAATATCATAGCCATAGGCAATGTTGACCGAAATTTCGACATCGACCAGCGCCCCGGACGCCAGGTGCAGGAGCACCAGGGTCGGATCACGCAGATCGCCGCCTCGAGAAGAGCGTCGTGGAAGCCGTACTTCGACGCCCTTCACTTCATCCGACAACAGCCATCGCGAAATATCCGCGTCGTGAACGAGCGTGTCATTGAGCGGCATGTCCGATGTGTAGAGGCCGGCAGGCACGGAGGCATTGCGATGGACGGAGCGGTACGTCAGCGGGGTGCCAAGGCTCCCGCTGTCAATGACCGCCTTGAGGCGCCTGTAGTCGCCATCGAAGCGCCGCATGAAACCCACCTGAATGAGGCGGCGCCCGAAAGCCACTTCCGCCTCAATCACCCGGCGGGCCGCCGCCGCGGTGGTGACGAGCGGTTTCTCGCAGAAGACCGGCTTGCCGGCGGCAATGCAGTCGAGAAGCTGCGCCTCATGGGCTGGCCCCCAAGAGCAAATGACCACCGCCTCTACGGTTTCCGAACGGATCAGATCCCCCGCCGTTTCGAACACAACGGCTCCCCCCGGCGCGACGGATGCTGCTCGCTTGACATCAATGTCGTTCACAGCGACCACATCGACACCCGACAGGACCTTGGTCAGGCGGCGAATGTGATCCTGCCCGATCATCCCGGTTCCGATGACACCGACTTTAAGGGTCATTTCGCCCCCCAATATTTGTCGATGAAGCGCTGCATTTCCGAGCGCATGAATTTGCCGGAGTGGTCGGCCTTGTCCTCCCAAGCGAAGACGCAGGCGGTCATGACGCCGTCGAAACCGATGTCGGCCAGCGTGCCGAAGAATTCATCCCAGGGAACCTCGCCCTGGCCGATGTTCAGGTGTTGATGGACGCGAGCCTGCGTGCCGGGCGGATTGAGAATGTAGCGAAGGCCGGATGAGGCCTTATGGTTGAACGTGTCGCCGACATGGACGTGCGCAAGCACATCCTTGGCCTCGCGCAGCATCGCCTTGGTGTCGTCACCGAAATAGAAGGTATGCGGGGCGCAATAGAGGAACTTGACGTTCTTCGAGTTCACCGTGCGGATAATGTCGAGCGCTGGCTGCAGCGTTTCGCACCAGTCTTCCGGGTGCGGCTCGACGTGAAGCGAAATGTTTTCCTTTTCGAAGATCGGCACCAGCTCTTCCATCGAGCGCCACCACGCGTCCTCGCAGGCTTCGATCATCGATCCGGTATGGCAGCAGTAGCACGATCCCTTGTCCGGATGCGGCCCGCGCCCGAACTCGGAATTCATCACATCCACTTCCAGCTCGACGGCGATCTCTATGGCACGCTTCCAGTGCTTGACCGCCGCCTGGCGCTCTGCCTCGTCATTGGATGCCCAACGATACATCGGCAGCAGGGATGCGATGCCGACATCGGCATCTTTCAGCGCGCGCTTGAACGATTTGATCCGGTCGGGGAACACGCGCGGCGCTTTGAACCATTCAAGGAAGTCGCCGCGCGGGGATAGTTCGATCCAATCATAGCCAAGTTCTTTGACCTTCGCGGGCAGGTCTTCAAGGCTTAGATGGCGGTGCATAAAGGGGTCGAGAGCGATTTTCATGATGGTCACCCAAAAAAGGTTGCGCTTGGCGATCTCACCCGCAAGAGCGGGTAAGCCGGTGTTGATCTTCTGGTGGTGGCTCGCTTCGGTAGCGGGTCAGGCCACAGCGGGATGCTCACGGTTCGTGTGAGCTTCGATCTCAGCTTCCAGTTCGGCCATCGCCTCCCCGCCAGCCATCAGATCGGTAATTTCTTCGCGGCTCTTCTCGCCCTTGCGGAAATCCGCAGCCAACGCTCCGCGTATGAGGACGGCGAAGTGATCCCCGACCGTCATCGCGTGCATGACCTGATGGGTGATGAAGATCACCGCGAGACCACGCTTGCGTGCCTCCAGCACGATCCGAAGGACGTGCGCGGCTTCCTTCACGCCCAGCGCCGCAGTCGGTTCGTCCAGGATCAGTACCCGGGCGCCGAAATGCACCGCACGCGCGATGGCGAGCGACTGGCGCTCACCGCCCGACAGCCCGCCGATCAGCCGGTCGCCATCGTCGATGCGGGTAATACCGAATTCCTGCACGGCCTTGACCGCCACTTCGTTTGCCGTCTTGCGGTCGAAAATGGTGAACGGACCGAATTTCTTGGTGGGCTCGACGCCGACGAAAAAGGAGCGACCGATGCTCATCAGCGGAAAGGTTCCGCCAAACTGGTGGACGGTCGAGATACCGCGATCGGCCGCATCTTTGGGACGGTCGAAGAGCACTTCCTGGCCGTCCATGAGGATCTGTCCGGAGGTAGGCTTGTGCACGCCGGCGAGCGTTTTGATCAGGGTCGATTTTCCCGCGCCATTATCCCCGAGGAGACACAGGACCTCTCCGGAATGGACCTTCAGCGAAATGTCGTGCAGGACATCGATCGGCCCGAAGGACTTATTGACGTTTTTGAGTTCCAGAACCGGTTTCGTCATGGCTCAGTCCTTGCCTTTCTTAGGGCGCGCATAAGTCAACGCCATGTTGCGGAAGGTATTGTTCATCAAGACGGCCACGAGCAGCATGATGCCGATGATCAAGCTGGACCAGTTTCGATCGATCGCGGTGAAATAGATGCCCTGGCTGACGACTGCGAAGGTCAGAGTGCCGATAAAGATCCCGACGACCGATCCAAAACCACCGGTCAAGAGCACGCCGCCAACGACGACCGATACAACGGCGTTAAAAATGTAGTTCATGCCGCCGGACACTTGGGCCGAATTGAACAGGATCGCTCCGCACATGCCGACAAAGGAAGCGCTGGTCGAAGAGATCACGAAAAGCCAGATGGTCAGCTTGCGCGTAGGGATGCCGGCATTGCGGGCGCTCACCTTGTCTCCGCCCATGGCGAAAATCCAGTTGCCGTAGCGAGTGAAGTGAATGACGAAAACATAGACGACCGTCAGCGCCAGCCACCACAGGATGATCACTTGGTAGCTGCCAGCCAGAAGCTGACCGAAGACCATTTTGCTCCATTCGGGCGCGGTAAGCGCGACGCTTGCATTGCCCGTCAGCAGCACCGAGGCACTGAGGATGAGGCCCTGCATTGCGACCAGGGTGCCGAGGGTGATGATCAGGGAGGGCACGGACGTCCGCACCGCAAGGATACCGTTGACCAACCCGACCAGGACACCGACGCCGAGAGCGGCCAAGATCCCGACGACGATCGGCATTTCATAGTAGCCAGACACGATGGCGACGCTCATCGAGCCCGCGGGGATCATTGCACCGATCGAAATATCCAGCTCGCCGGCGATCATGAGCATTCCGACGGGAATGGCCACAATCCCGAGATTGGCGGCGAAGTTCACCCAACTGGCAGCACCAAAAAGACTGCCGAGCGCGACGCCGCCGAAGATGACATAGAACAGGATGACCGCGACGAGGCTTATCACCGAACCGGCTTCGGGCCGGCGAAGAAGATTTCCGAGCGAAAAAGTGTTCATCGCACCGCCCTCAGTTCTTTTTCTTGGTTGAGTAGGAGAGTGCCATGTGCCGGAACGTGTCGTTCATGAGCACGGCGATCAACAGGAGTGCTCCGATGATGACGCTGCCGAAATTCGGATCGAACCCGGTGAAATAGATGCCTTGGTTGACCATCGAAAAAGTGATGGTGCCGAAGACGATGCCGACGATCGATCCGAAGCCTCCGGTCAGCAGCACGCCGCCGATGACGACACACATGATCGAATTGAAGATGAAGGACTGTCCGCCCGCGACCTGCGCGCTCTGATAGACCATCGCCTGCGATACCCCGACGAAGGCTGCGCAAAAACTGCTGATCATGAAAAGCGAAATGGTCAGGCGTTCGGTGGGAATTCCGGCGTTGCGTGCGCTGATCCGGTCGCCTCCGAGGGCATAGATCCAGTTGCCGAAACGCGAAACATGCAACAGGTAGGCTAGAACCACGACGATCCCGAGCCACCAGAAAATCGTCACCTCGAACATGCCGCCAACGAACTGGCCGAGCAGGGCCTTCGAAGTCGCGCTCGGCACGATCGCCGTGCTCGTTGATCCGGTCAGCAGGACCGAAACGCCCAGGGTGAGCCCCATGACCGCGAACATGACCCCGATCGTGACAATGAGAGAAGGAACGCGCGTGCGAAGGACGATAAAACCGTTCATGAAGCCGACAAACAGCCCCATTCCAAGCGCTGCCAGGATGCCCACGAATTCAGGCGCACCATAGTGGCCGGATATCACTGCGACCGTCAGCGAAGACGCCGGGATCACCGCACCTACCGACAAATCGAGCTCGCCGGCAATCATCAGAAGTCCGATCGGTAGGGCGACGATTCCGATTTCTGCGGCGATGTTCAGCCAACTGGCAAAGCCGGCGGCGGAAACAAATGTCTCCCCGCCAAACACGACAAAGAAAACGAAACCCGCAATCATTCCGATGAAGGAGCCGGCTTCTGGCCGCCTTACGAGTTGTCCCATGGATCGCAGCAGACCTGAACTGGCGGGAACTGCGGTCGGCTTGGATTGTACGGCAGAGACCATTGGTTCCTCCCTCCCAAATTGGCATGTGTCCGGATAGCGCTAATCAAGCGATCATTCGTGTTTGGCGCTCGGTTTGCTGCCCGGCATATTGGGCCGGGCAGCCACGTGACTTCGTCGCTCAGCGAGCGCCGTTTTTGACACCCGCCATCGTGGCGTCGACGTTGGACGCATCGACGATACCGGGGCCGGTCAAGATCTCACGCGTCGGAACGGTCAAACCATTGTTGACCTTGCCGTTGAGGATCGAAACGGCGAGATAGCCTTGCAGGTAGCCCTGCTGGTCGATGGTGAACATCTGCGTGCCAGACTTGATGTTGTTCAAGATGGTTTCATCCATGTTCACACCACCGACTTTGATCTTGCCAACTTTGCCGGCCTGCATGATGCCGTTGATGGCCGAGTTCGCATCCACATTGCCGATCGTATAGACACCACCAACATCGGGATGTTGAAGCAAATAGGCTTTCACTGCCTGCGCCACGGCAGTGGAATTGCCGAAGGAGGTCGCCGGCAACGGGAGCGTGTCGCCCTTTCCGCCCTTCGCCTTGATTCCATCGGTCATGCCGCGGCAATGAGCTTCGATGTTCGCAGCACCCGGCAGTGTATTGATGCAGACCAGATTCTTAATGTCGTGCTTTGCGAAATACTCGCCGGCCGCAACGCCCGCCTTGTAGTCGTCGCTTCCGACGTAGTTCATGGCGCCCAGGCGATCAGCCGCAGCAACGCCACCGGCATTGTAGATGATCAAGGGTATTTTTGCGTCGACGACGGCTTTGAAGGCGGGATCCATGGCTTCCGGAACCCAGTCCGGCCCGACGATGGCATCGGCTCCCTGCGAAATGGCCTGGCGAATAAGCTCGGCTGCGTCGACGCCAAGGTTGTCGTAGTTCTGCGGACCGAGCCAGGTAACGGAGCCGCCCTGCTGCTTTACCACGAGACCCGCATCTTCGGCACCGCGCTTGACGATCGACCAAAACGGATCATCCGGCTTGCCACCCACGACAAAAATCTTGGCGGCAAACGCCGTGGACGCGCCAAGGCTCAAAGCGACGGTCGTAAGGATAGCCGCGCCGATTAACTTCATGCGTTTCATGTCTTCCTCCCAGAACCCTTCCCAAATGAGGGCCACTTAATGCGTCATGACGTTTAATACTTGAGATGCCAAAGCGAAACTGTAATACTTCACCATCACGCATTTAGTTCCAAAACATGTCATTCATGAATGACGCATTCCGGGGTCGCCGTATGAATAGACCAACCATTGCTGATCTCGCTCGGGCTTCGAATGTAAGCCTTTCCACGATCAACAGGCTGCTTCACGGAACTGGCACCGTCAGGGGAGATACTGCCGATCGTATCTTGGAGGCTGCCGACGCAATTGGCTTTTATGGCCTCGGGGCGCTGCGTGAACGCAAGCGTGATAACCTGCCGCATCGGGAGCTTGGATTTCTGATGCAGCAATCGCATCGGCCCCTCTATCAAATGTGGGCTGAGGCTTTGACGTCATCCGCTTTGCGGCGCAGCGATGTGATGATCGAGCCCAAAGTGGTCTTTGAGGACGATCTTTCCCCCGAGGCCGTATCTGCCAATTTGTTGAAGATGGGTGAAACAGCCGACGCCATTGCGGTGGTGACTGCGGATCACCCGTTAGTCAGCCAAGCGATCGATGAGTTGCGGAGCAAAGGGGTGCCTGTGATCGCATTCGTGACGGACCTATCGGCCGCCAGCCGGGCGGGATTTGTCGGAACCGATAATTGGAAAGTTGGACGAACCGCCGCCTGGTTCATCAATAAGACCGCTCGCCAGCCCGGAAAGGTATTTCCGTTGATCGGCACCAACCGCTACCAATGCCAGGACATTTCGGATGCGAGCTTCCGCGCTTACATGCGCGAACATGCGCCGGAACTCATCATCAGCGACTCTCTTCTGACCTATGAGGAGCCGCAGAACGCCTATGAGATCGTTCACAAACTCGTCGAGGAGGAAAGCGAGTTGAGGGGCCTCTTTGTGAACGGAGGCGGCATTTCCGGGGTTCTGCGCGCGCTGCGTGAATTGCCTCCGGAGCGGCGGCAGAATATTCACGTCATCTCCCGCGACATCGGACCTGAGACGCGAAAGGGGCTGAACGAGGGATTGATAACCGCGTCGATATGCCATCCGCTCGATAAGATGCCGCAGGAATTGATCGAAGTGATGCTGCGCCGTGTGGAATACAAGGACACGGCATCCATCGAACAACGCATCGTCCCGTTCGATATCCTGACACCCGAAAGTGTTTGGACGTAATGACACGCCAGCGGGCGCAAACCCGCTATCGGCTGCCCTCCCCTACCCCGTCGGGTACCAATCAGAAGGAATTGACGATGTCGCCGCCGGATCGCATCTGCTGGACCATTTTGTGCGCGTGATAATGCATGGCACATTTGATGGCATAGATCTGCAGGATCACCGGAGAACGACGGCGCAACAGCAGTTTCCAGAAGCGCTGGCGATAGATATTTCGCAACTCCGGATCCTGAACCCGACGCATCAGTCTTGTGAAAATACCCGCGGCCTCGAACGCCCACGTCAGATTTAAGGCAATCAGGCGGAGAGGATGGCGGCGCAGATGGCGCAGGCGCGTCCGCTCCGGCTGAATACGGGCATCGAGATAGAGCGCGTCGAGCCTGTCGAGATAGGCGGCGGGCTGATGAAGATCGCTCAGCACGGAAAGATAGCCGTCGCGCAGGGTTTCCCGGCTGAGATTAAGGGGAATGACGTTGGTGCCGAAGGCCGGAGGATCGTCGTGGTCCAGCCGTCCTTCCTTCTCAAGGCGCGTATAAAGCGGTGTCTTCGGAATGGCGGCCAGCATGCCGATCATGGCGTTGACGATCCGCGCATCCTTGATGAAGACGCGTTGGGCGTCGAAGATCGTCGTGTCGTCGCTGTCGAAACCCAAGATCATGCCGCACCACACTTCCATCCCGGTCTGCTGGATGGTGTGGATCTTCTCCAGCATCGTCCCGCCTTTTCTGAGATTCTGGAGCTTCTTGGTTTCGCGCAACGCTGCTTCGTTCGGCGTCTCGATGCCGATGAAGACAATACGGATATTAGCGTCGACCATGAGCTGCATCAGCTCGTCATCGTCGGCCAGATCGATCGAGGCTTCGGTGAGGAAGGTCATCGGGTAATGATTACGCTCCTGCCAGGCCACGACGTCGCGCAGCACTTCCTTGATCGCCTTCTTGTTGCCGATGAGATTGTCGTCGACGATAAATGCCGTATCCATTCCGGCTGACAGCAATGCCTCCATCTCGGCGACGATCTGTGCGCTGGTCTTGATCCGTGGCTTTCGCCCGAACACGACGATGATATCGCAGAAGTCGCATGTGAACGGGCAGCCCCGCGAGAACTGGAGACTGCCGAGCGCGTATTCATCCATTTTCAACAGATCGAAACGTGGGATCGGCACCTTGCTCATGTCCGTCTTGTCGGATTGCTCGTAGCGCCTGACATGACGGCCCTCTGCCCATTCGAGCAGGAATTTCGGCCAGGTCTCCTCGGCCTCACCGATGAACGTGACGTCGACAAGCCCGTCGAAATAGTCCTCCTTGACGGTAACCCACGGTCCGCCGACGACCACAAAACAATTGCGCCGCTTAAGTTCGGTCAAGATTTCCTTCATCCGAAACCGTTGGACGATCATGCCCGTGAGCGCGACGATATCGGCCTGCGCGCAGAGATCGTAGTCGATCGGCTCGACATTCTCATCCACAAGCGTAACGGTGTGTTCGGCAGGCGTGAGCGCCGCCAGCAGAGGCAGGCAGGCGACCGGAAGGTTCGCTTTTACGTCAAACAACGGAAGCGCGTGTTCCATGCCCCAATAGGAGGTTTCGAAACGCGGATTGATGATGATGATATGAGCCATTGAACCCACCGCTCCATGACTTGGAAGACCTAGTTCGGTATTCTGCTAAGGCTTTTTTCGTTTGCCTTGGTACTTGGTCGCCCTACCCCAAACGGAACGGCACCACGCTCCGCACCGCGGAGCGCAGTATTAGCAGCCGTAAATGAGCTCAAAATTAAATTAGAGGAAGCTGTAAAAAGTAGTGACCGCATTGCCGAGGCAATTTCAATTTACCACGGCTGGGAACCGAAAGGGTAGTACAACTTGCCCGCTGCGTCTTTCCGGGCCATTGTCGATAACGACCGGTATCTGCGTTCAAAATGCAAGGAACTATACGGACATATAGGCGTTCGGGGAAATTCGTCTTTCGGGGGTTCTCTCATGTCGTGCTTCGCTCGTGTCCTCCTGATTACGTCAATCGGCCTTTTGCCAACTTTGGCTGCCGCAGACGAGAGCAATTTCCTGCAATCCCTGCAGGGAAAATGGACTGGCAAAGGAACCGTCATCCGTCGGATCGGAACGTCACCGATCAACGTTGCATGTACCTTCGCTTTGACGGCGACCGGGCCTTCCCTCTCCATGCGCGGCAATTGCCGGGGCATGCTCGTCGTGAGCCGCGCGATCTCTGCCGATCTCAAGGTGAATGGCGCGCGCTATAGCGGCGTCTATGTCGGCCCGTCAGGGGGACGTTCTGGATTGTCCGGAAAACGCCAGGGCAATACCATTGATCTTGCCGTCCGCTGGGCAAAAGAGGTCAATGGCGACCGCACGGCGAATATGACGATACAGGAAGTCGGCGGCAATAGCCTCAATCTGCGAACGATCGACCGCGATCCGGGCACCGGCAAATCGATCATAACAAGCGAGATCGCGCTTCGCCGGCTGTAGCGCGGCAGCCGGATCGGGCGTGAAAAGACATGTTTTCAGCCCGCCAGCAAGCAGTCTAGCCAAGCATTTTCTGACTGCTGATGCCAAGAACATCGTTGACGAGAGCGATTGCGATGCCGACCGCCACGATGATCACCCCGATCATAAAGAGACGGCGCGCGCGGTCATATTTGACCACCAGCAGCGAATCCCTTGCCAGTAAATCGGCGAAGACTTTCACCTGCACGGCAATGCCGATCACCATGACCGTCATCGGCAGGATGTCGATGCGACTCCAGTCGTTCGGACCGGAAACCCAGCGATTGATGAAGCTCAGCGAGAAACCGACAAGGATTCCGACGGCCGTCAACGATCCGTTGCGAAAGGTCGAATCGATTTTCTCTTGATCGTCCGTTTCCGGCGCCATGTCGTTTCGTTATCCCGTCAAATGCTCTATCTTATTGTTTTTACGCAACCCCAGACGGAAAGCGGCTCACGCACTTATCGTGGAATTGCTCTAGCTCGTCGAAATATGCTCAGCCAAGCACCCTCGCCGCCTTATGTCCAGATCTATCGAGTTTCCCGCTTGCTTTGGTCCTGCGCCTTCTGAGTTTCACCGAGATATTCCTCGTGCAGTCCCTCGATTCGATGCAGCAGATATTTGACGAAATCGTCCGGGACGGCCTTCGTGAACGTGAGCTTGGTTCCCGCCTTGGCATAGTTCACCACCGCAAGGGTCAATCCCTTGGAAACAACTTCTTGGACATGGTCCACAGCGGCTGGAGAAGCCTCCTTGGCAGTGGAGACCGCGTTCAGCACGGCGGCAAACCTGTTGTCGCTGGAAAGCGGCTGAACATCCGATCCCGTGAGAATGCGCTCCGCGATCCCTCTAGCATCGGCATTTGCGCTCCAACGCTCAGCCAACTGCGCCCAGCGCCGCCGCCCGGTCTCCGGAGCGGCGCCAATGCCCGCCAGAACTGCTTTTGGGAAGCTTCTTGCGATCTGGAGCATCTCGGAGATGTGCGATTTTCCGGTCGCCAGCGAGGCGCAGATCACTTCGCGTTTAAACCCTGCCTCTTCCTGACTGAGGGCGAAAACGCACTTCTCGATGAAGGACAGGTCATCGCGATTGGCATTCTCTTCGCCCTGGATGACGATCGCCTGTTCATCGGAAAGATCACGGACGATCGCCCGGAACTTGATGCCGAGAAGCTTTGCGGCCGCAAGACGGCGCCGGCCGAAGACGATCTGAAATTTGCCTCCCTCCCCGCTGATGGGTCGAACCAGGCCAGGCGTGGTCTGTCCATGCTCTCGCATCGACTCTACGAGATCCTGTAACCGGTCGGTTTCGTAAGCACCGTCGAACCGATCGCGGATTTGCGACGGCAAAACCGCATCTACATCCAGTTCGATAATATGATCCGCATTCCGCAACAGCTTATCGGCAAGTTCACCGCGTTCCTGAAGCTGTCGAACGCCGGCGGCGACCTTGAGGAGATGCGGCGACGGCGATGTCGCGAGCGGCGGCGTGGATGCTTCTTCCGCGAGCCCGACCAGGACGTTTGCGAACATGCCCTTGGAATCTTTTCTGCTCATTGACGCCCCCATGCTTTCCAGAGAAGCTCTTCGACTTCGGCATTCGCGGCATTGATCGATTCAATTGCCCGGTCATAGGTCTTCGGCGCGGAGAACCTGGCCCGCTGCACCTCGTAAAGGCTCTGCTTCCAAGTCAATGCATCTGCGACGGCGGTCGACTTGATCACCGCATTCAAAAGAAGATCGTCGCCAAATACCTGCCGCATCAGCGCCGTCATATTCGCTTGCGGGTGATCGTTCGGCTCGAATTTGGTGATCAGGAACTTGGCGAAATCCCATTGCGCCGAGGTCCCCACCTGCTCAAGGATCTGCATGTAGGACCCGGCAAGCTCGAGGAATTTTGCTGTCGAGTCGACATCGAGCATGTGAGCGGGAACGGGTATCAGAACGCCCGTCGCCGCCGTAAGGGACGACAGGGTGAGAAAGTTCAGCGACGGTGCCGAATCCATCAAGATGATGTCGTAGCGATCCGCGATCTGCTCCAATGCCTGCGAAACCCGCAACAGGAAGCTCGTACCGCCGGATTTGCGCATTTCCAATGCAACGGCGGTTTCGAATTCCGTCAATTCAAGACCGGCGCAGATGACATCGAAACCCGCAATGTGGGTCTGATGAATGACCTGCTCGGTGGGAACGGGATTTTCGAAACGAATGGCCGAATAGAGCGTATCGCCATCACGGTAATCGAAATCGGGCAGACTTCCATGAAGGCTGGTCAACGACGCCTGCGGATCGAGATCCACGGCAAGCACGCGATACCCTTTCAAGGCCAGATAGTGGCCAAGATGGATCGTGGTTGAGGTTTTGCTGGAACCGCCCTTGAAATTCGTGATCGCCAGAATCTGGCACTGTTCGCCCTCGACACGTCGCGGGCTCATCCACTTCTTCCGGCCGTTTTGCGCAAGGTGCATCCTGAGCTCGAGGATCTGCTCCATCGAGTAGAGGCGCCGGCCGTTTGCGACCTCGGGAGATGGCCCCTGCTCTTTCAGCGAAATCTGCCTGATATAGGCTTCGGTGACGTTGAGCAGCGCGGCAACTTCGGAGGAGCTGAATTTGCGCATCGTGCGGCGGGCATTCGGGGGGAATTGCGCGAGGCTAAGATTGCCCAGTGCAACGTCCAGCTTCGCAGAGAATGTCTGCATGAAGGCGAGGCTGCTCAGATGTCGTGTCACCACACTCTCCCATTTTGGCAAGCCTACTAAGCGCCTGGATGGTTAACGTTTTATAAAAAATCCCGTAATTACGCTGAATGCCGATATTACAAACATTTGGCGTAGATAATGCGGTAGCGCGATTCTATCGCCGGCGGCAACCGCGCGTGTTCCCCGCGGGGAACTTTTGCTTGGATATCCCAAACGAGAGGGAGGAGTTCCCCGCGGGGAATATCGCAGGGCGACGAGCAAGCTTGGCAACGTAGCGCCACGGCTAACGCATCATTTACCGATTTCCCCTCGCGCATCACGCCATCGTTTGTAGCCAATTGTATCTGAAGCCCTGAAGGCTACATACCTATTCAAAGCCGAGGGTATCGCGACACATCGCAGATACACGGAGGCGGTCTCTTCATGCCGACCCGAAGCCATATTAGAGAGAGATTAATGTCCGAAGATATCAACCATCATCGCCGCCGTTTCTTTGGTACCGCCGCCATGACCATCACCGCCGCACAACTCGGCCTGTTCGGCGTTGCGCAAGCACAGTCCGCGCAGACCAAGCCGACGGCCCCGCCCGCGATCAAGCCGGGAACGAATACATCCTTTGGTCCTCTCAAACAGATTGATGCGGGCCTGCTGAATATCGGATATGCCGAAGCCGGCCCGGCTGATGGTCCGCCGGTCATTCTTCTGCATGGCTGGCCCTATGACATCCACAGCTTCGTCGACGTTGCGCCCTTGCTGGCGGCTCAGGGCTACCGGGTGATCATTCCTTATCTGCGTGGCTACGGCACAACGCGCTTTCTTTCAGCCAACACCGTCCGCAATGGCCAGCAGTCGGTCGTCGCTACCGATATCCTTGCCTTGATGGATGCGCTGAAGATCCAAAAGGCGGTCCTTGGCGGCTTCGATTGGGGCGCGCGTACGGTCAACATTCTTGCGGCGCTGTGGCCGGAGCGCTGCAAGGCCATGGTCTCCGTCAGCGGCTATCTGATCGGCAGCCAGGAAGCCGGCAAGAAGCCGCTGCCGCCGAAGGCAGAACTGCAATGGTGGTATCAGTATTATTTTGCCACGGAACGCGGCCAGGAAGGCTATGCCAAATACCGGAGCGACTTCGCGAGACTCATCTGGCAGATCGCGTCGCCGAAGTGGAATTTCGACGATGCGACCTTCGAACGCACCGCCGCATCCTTCGACAATCCGGATCACGTCGCCATCGTCATTCACAATTATCGCTGGCGGCTGGGCCTGGCGGAAGGCGAGGCGCAGTATGACGATCTGGAAAAGCGGCTGGCAAAGGCTCCGGTCATCAACGCACCCACGATCACAATGGAAGGTGACGCGAATGGCGCGCCGCATCCCGAACCCGCAGCCTATCGCAATAAGTTCGCGGGCAAGTACGAGCACAGGACCATAGAAGGCGGCATCGGCCACAACCTGCCGCAGGAAGCACCGCAGGCTTTCGCCCAGGCAATCATCGACGTGGATAGATTCTGATCTTCCGAGCAGGGCGCCGGCGTTGGTATAGACTACCGCTGCCGGCGACGTCCTGTTGCGCCGTTCTGGACAGAAGAGGCCACCCGACGATGGATCACATCGACCACATTTTGATCGTTGATGACGATCGTGAAATCCGTGAGCTGGTTTCGAGCTATCTCACAAAGAACGGGCTGCGCACCACCGTCGCCGCAGACGGCCGGCATATGCGGGCATTTCTGGAAACAAATGCCGTCGATCTCATCGTCCTCGACGTGATGATGCCGGGCGACGACGGTCTGGTTCTTTGTCGCGAGCTGCGCGCCGGCAAGCACAAGTCGACACCGATCCTGATGCTGACCGCACGCAACGACGAGACGGACCGTATCATCGGCCTGGAAATGGGAGCGGACGATTATGTGGTAAAGCCCTTTGCCGCGCGCGAGCTCCTGGCCCGCATCAAGGCGGTCCTGCGCCGCACCCGCATGCTCCCACCAAATCTGCAGGTAACGGAAGTCGGCCAGCTTTTGTCCTTCGGCGATTGGCAGCTCGATACGACCGGCCGACATCTGCTCGATCGCGAAGGAACGGCGATTGCGCTCAGCGGCGCGGAATATCGCTTGCTCCGCGTTTTCGTCGATCATCCGCAACGCGTCCTCAACCGTGATCAGCTTTTGAACCTCACACAGGGGCGGGACGCCGAGCTGTTCGACCGGTCTATCGACCTGCTGGTCAGCCGACTTCGCCAGCGCCTCCGCGACGATGCCCGCGAGCCCGCCTATATCAAAACGGTCCGCAGCGAAGGCTATGTTTTCGCAATGCCGGTCGAAATATCCGAGTTGCGCCGATGAGCGACGTCTCAGGGTTTCGAGGTTTCCGGCCTTGGCCACGCAGCTTGGGATCAAGGCTGTTCCTGATCCTTCTGGCCGGGTTGATGATCGCTCAGGGGCTTACCTTCAGTGTCCAGTTCGTGGAACGCTACATCTCCGCCAAGACTGTGATGCTCAACACGCTGGAGAGCGATGTGGCGACCTCGATCGCTGTTCTCGATCGCCTGCCGGCGGCCGAACGTGCCGATTGGCTGGATCGCCTCGATCGCGGAACCTATCGGTTTGTCCTCGGCCCGGGCCTTCCGGGCGTGCCTGATATGACGGAGCAGGGCAGGCAGATTGCCGGAAGAATACAAGACGCCGTCGGCAAGCGCTTTCCCCTCAGCTTCGTGTCGATACCGGGTGACGGCAAGCGCCTCCAAGCCCATCTGACCCTCAGCGACGGCAATCCGCTGACGATCGACGTCAATCCCGCACCCATCATGCCGATGGCCGTATGGCTGCCCTTCGTTCTTCTCCTGCAGCTCGGTCTTCTCATTCTCTGTACCTGGCTTGTCGTCCGGCAGGCGATCCGGCCGCTTGTGAACCTGGCCAATGCCGCCGACGCTCTTGATCCGAACAAGAAGACACCGCGCCTCGCAGAAGCGGGGCCAAGCGAAGTCGCCCATGCCGCACGCGCTTTCAATGCGATGCGCGACCGGATCGCCCATTATCTGGAGGAAAGGGTGCAGATTCTCGCGGCGATCTCGCACGATCTTCAGACACCGATTACGCGCATGAAGCTGCGGGCCGAAATCGCGGAAGACTCCGCGGAGAAAGAAAAGCTGGTGCAGGACCTCGCCGAAATCGAGCGCCTTGTCCACGAGGGGGTAGCCTATGCCCGCAGCGCCCACGGAAATACCGAAAAACCTTCCCGCATTGATATCGGCTCGTTCGTCGAGAGCCTTGCCTATGACTATCAGGACACTGGCAAAGCGGTGATGGTCGCCGACAAGATCGACGGCGCTGTTGTTACCCGGCCGCATGCCCTCCGGCGGATCCTGACAAACCTCATCGACAACGCGCTCAAATTCGCAGGCACGGCGGAGATATCCGTACAGAAGGACGGCACCGGGGCGATCCTTATCAAGGTGCTCGACCGCGGTCCCGGCATTCCGGCGGATCAGCTCGACGCGGTGATGCAGCCCTTCTTCCGGCTTGAACAATCCCGGAGCCGGGGAACCGGGGGAACTGGATTGGGATTGGCGATCGCCGGACAGCTTGCTCAGGCGATTGGCGGCTCGCTCACTTTGCGCAATCGCGAGGGCGGCGGCCTGTCGGCGGAAATCTCCATCCGCTGAGAAGCTGAAAGCCACGCTACGTTTGTATCCCAACGTAGCGGCCCGCTCCCTTCCAACACTTCGTTACACTTTCGCCTCATCGGGACACATGGGGGATACGTCCGCTTCCCCTTATGCGGCCAATGGCTGCTCGTCGGCCATTGCGCCTTGGCGCCCGATCAATCCCTTCAAAGGAAACGAAGATGACGCTACTTGTCATTGCCTATCTCGGAGGCGTGCTGACGATCCTCACCCCCTGTATTCTCCCGGTTCTTCCCTTTGTCTTTGCCCGTGCCGGTCAGCCCTTCGTCAGAAGCGGCCTGCCGATGCTCGCTGGCATGGCGATAACCTTTGCCGCAGTCGCGACCCTTGCGGCCATCGGCGGCGGCTGGGCTATCCATGCCAACGAAAATGGCCGCTACGCCGCCCTCGCGTTGCTTGCCGTCTTCGGTGTAACCCTCGTCTCGCCGCGGATTGCTACAATCCTGACCCGGCCGATCGTTGCCTTGGGAAACAGGCTGCTGAATTCGCCCGGCCAGCATTCCTGCTCCACGGTTGGAAGTTCTCTGGTTCTCGGCATCGCCACCGGGCTGTTGTGGGCGCCCTGCGCCGGCCCTATCCTCGGCCTGATCCTGACGAGTGCCGCCCTTCAGGGAGCGAATGCCCGCACCACTCTGTTGCTTCTTGCCTATGCGGCAGGTGCGGCAACATCGCTCGCCGCCGCCCTTCTGGCTGGCAGCCGGATCTTCGCGGCCATGAAAAATTCGCTCGGATCTGGCGAAAGACTGCGCCAGGCCCTCGGCGCGGCGGTCCTCGCCGGTGTCGCAGCGATCGCGCTTGGCTTCGACACGGGATTTCTGGCGCACTTGTCCTACGCCAGCACCTCGACGCTGGAGCAGGCCGTTCTCGATCATTTCAACGCCGATCGCCCGGACTCCACGGCGACGATGGTGGCCAGCAACACACCGATGATGGCCGCCACCAAGCCTGGCTTCAAAAGCAGACTTCCCGTCGAGGGTCGGCTTCCCTCGCTTGACGGCGCTGTTACATGGTTGAACTCGCCGCCGCTGACCGCCGAGCAGCTTCGCGGTAAGGTCGTGCTCGTGGATTTCTGGACCTATTCCTGCATCAACTGCATCCGCACCATCCCCTACATCAAAGCCTGGTCGGACAAATACCGGGATCAGGGGCTGATTGTCATCGGCGTGCACGCACCGGAATTCGCTTTCGAGAAGAACGTCGATAACGTGAAGGAAGCCCTCAAGGACTTCGACATCGGCTATCCCGTCGCCATCGACAACAATTACAGGATTTGGCAGGCGTTCCAGAACAGCTACTGGCCGGCACTCTATTTCGTCGACGCCAAAGGGCAGATCAGGCACCATGTTTTCGGGGAGGGCGAATACGATACCTCCGAAAAGGTCATCCAGGAACTGCTGGCGGACGCCGGCAGCGAGATGCCCGAAAACAGCATGGTCACGCCGAATGCGCGAGGCGCTGAGGCTGCACCCGATCTCGGCAACATCAGATCCGGCGAGACCTACATAGGCTATAAGGAAGCCTCGAACTTCGTATCGCCGGAGGGTCTGAACGGGAATGCCGCCCAGAACTATACGACCGGTGAACCCGGTCTCAACGAATGGGGCCTCTCCGGCAACTGGACCATCGGTCCCGAACAAGCGACGCTGAACAAGGCCGGCGGCGGCATCACCTATCGCTTCAGCGCCCGCGACCTGCACCTTGTTCTCGGCCCCGGTGCCGATGGCAAGCCGGTGCGGTTTCAGGTCACAGTCGATGGCAAGGCGCCGGGTGCCAGCCATGGCGCCGACACCGACGCCGAGGGCAACGGCACAATCACTGAAACACGCCTCTATCAGCTCGTGCGCCAAGCCGGCGATCTCGGGGAGCGGACTTTCACGGTCCGCTTCCTCGATCCCGGTGTCGAAGCCTACGTATTCACCTTTGGATGAGGAGCAGGACGATGCAGCGAGACGTCCTGCGGCGGCAGCGCGGAAACCGGAATTAGCAACCGCCCGCCGCCCTCTTTGTACGGCAATGTACAAAGCCGCCGGCACCCCACACTCCGTTACACTTCGGCTCGATCAGGACACATGCCGGATACGTCGACACTGCTTTATGCGGGCAATGGCTGGTGAGCAGTCATTGCCCGCATAAGGGCGCCATCAAAGACATCAAAGGAACCGACATCATGACCCAGACCGGCAAGGTACTCTATACCGGCAAGACCCACACCACCGGCGGCCGCGACGGCGCATCGCGCAGCTCCGATGGCCGCCTGGACATCAAGCTTTCCTCCCCCGGCACCTCTGGCGCCGGCACCAATCCGGAGCAACTGTTCGCTGCCGGTTGGTCGGCCTGCTTCGAAGGTGCAATCGGGCTTGCCGCCGGCAAGATGAAGGTCGCCGTTCCGGCTGATGCGGCGATCGACGCCGAGGTGGATCTTTGCCTCATCGACGGCGCATATTTCCTGCAAGCTCGTCTCAATGTCAGCCTGCCGGGCTTGGAGCGCGATGTGGCTCAGGCGCTCGTCGAGGCTGCGCATCAGACCTGCCCCTATTCCAAGGCCACGCGCGGCAATATAGACGTCGTGATCAACGTGGTCTGACCCGATCTGCCTTCCCAATCGCTGCAGCGATAGAATGACCATCGCACGCCGGCACAACAGCCGGCGTGCGATTGAATAAGTCTTGGCAGCGATCAAAGCTTTCCGCAGCAAGTGTCCCGCCTTGAACGCAAGCCGACGCCCATCCATCTAATTCTCACTACAGCGCCATGGCGAACCAGGGCATCCCCTGTGATCGGTCGCCGGCGGCAGCGACGATGGGCGCCGCTGTTTGAGGATCAAACGATGGGTTTCATAGATAAGAACATTGTGCCCGCAGACGACGGGGCACTGATCGATGCATATTCTCAATCCATAGCAAGTGCGGTGGAGGCGGTTGGACCGGCGGTCAGCCGGATCGAGCGTGTTGGCGGCAAGGGCGGGCATGGTTCCGGCTTTGCCGTCTCGCCGGACGGGCTGATCGTCACCAACAACCATGTCGTCGACGACGCCAAGATCGTCCGCATCACCACCCCTGACGGTTCCGTCACCGAAGGACGCGTGCTCGGACGCGACGTCGACACCGACATCGCTCTCATCCGAGCGAATTCCGGCGTCGGCGCCTGGGCTCGGCTTGGGGACTCCAAGCGTCTGCGCAGGGGCCATATCGCCATCGCCATCGGAAATCCGCTCGGCTTCGAATGGACGGTGACCGCCGGTATCGTATCAGCGCTTGGTCGCTCGATGCGATCTGCGAGCGGACGCCTGATGGATGACGTCATTCAGACCGACGCCGCGCTCAATCCCGGCAATTCCGGAGGGCCGTTGGTATCGTCGAGTGGCGAGGTCATCGGGGTTAATACGGCCGTCATCCAGGGCGCGCAGAGCATCGCCTTCGCGGTCGCTTCCAATACGGCGAACTTCGTGGTTTCGGAAATACTGCGCTACGGCCAGGTCAGGCGTGCCTTCATCGGCATCGCCGGCGATACGATCGAGCTGCCGCGGAGGATTGCCCTTGAGGCCGGGACGGGCCAGGGAACCTCGGTGCGCGTCAGACGCGTCGAACCCGGCGGTCCTGCCGAGCGCGCAGGCTTGCGGGACGGCGACTATATTCTGGCAATCGACGGCACCCCGGTCAGTGGTGTCGACGACATCGTAAGGCTGATGGGCGGCGAGAGGATCGGTCAAAACACCGACCTGCTCGTCTTCTCAGTCGCAGGCCGAATTGAGAAACGGATCTTGCTGCCGGTTGCCCGGTCGTAGGCATCCGAGGAAAATGACAACGCCGGCCGGTTCAGTTGATCTGACCGGCAACGAACGGTCGGTGGAGAATGTTGAGAAGAGCCTATTTTTCCACGTAACCATGTGGACGCGCTCCACCGCACAAAGGACACTATCATGGCCCAACCCGCCCTTTTCACGCCGTTTCGCGTTCGCAATCTCGACTTGGCCAACCGCATCGTCATTGCGCCCATGTGCCAATATTCGGCTGAGGATGGATGCATGAACGATTGGCATCTCATTCATCTCGGCCAGCTTGCCCTCTCGGGAGCGGCCTTGCTGACCATCGAAGCAACCGCCGTTCTTCCCGAAGGCCGCATCAGTTGGGCGGATGTCGGGCTGTGGAATGATGAAACAGAAGCGGCCATGCGCAGGACGCTTGAGGGCATCCGGCGGTGGTCGGACATGCCGCTCGGAATTCAATTGAGCCATGCCGGCCGCAAGGCGTCGACCGAAGTCCCCTGGCTCGGAGGCGCGCAGATCGCTCCGGGCACGCCGCATGGCTGGCAGACGGAGGCGCCCTCCGCCATTCCCTTTACCGAGGGGCGCGTTCCGCCGACTGCATTGGATCGTGACGGGTTGCAGCGGATTCGCGATGCCTTCGCGGCCTCGGCCGTCCGCGCAGGTCGACTTGGCCTCGACTTCATCCAGCTTCACGGAGCCCACGGCTATCTCCTGCACCAGTTTCTCTCGCCGCTTTCGAACCGGCGAGAGGACGAATATGGCGGCTCACTGGAGAACCGGATGCGGTTTCCGCTGGAGGTGTTCGATGCGGTGCGCGCCGCCTTCCCCTCCGATAAAGCGCTCACCATGCGGGTCTCGGGTACGGATTGGGTCGAAGGCGGCTTGACCCTCGATGAGATCGTTGCTTTCGCCAAGGAGCTCGATGCCCGCGGCTGCGACGCGATTCACGTCTCCAGTGGCGGCCTTCACCCGGCGCAGCAGATTCCGATCGGGCCGAGCTATCAGGTGCCGCTTGCCCGCGCCGTCAAGGCTGCCGTTCGCATGCCGGTGGTCGCCGTCGGGCTGATCACCGAGCCGACGCAGGCAGAAGCGATCGTCTCGACCGGGGATGCCGACATGATCGCGCTGGCGCGCGCCATTCTCTACGATCCCCGTTGGCCATGGCACGCAGCGGCCGAATTGGGAGCTCAGGTGCGGGCGCCCAATCAATATCTCCGCAGTCAGCCGCGTCAATTCAAGGACCTGTTCGAGCTGGGCGGTACCGCCACCCGCGCGTAACGAGGGGCATCCAGTCTTCTCATCACGGCCGCAGCGGGAACTGCGCACTGTCGCCGTCGTTATGCCATCAGGCTATAGCGACGGAGAAACACCATGGAAATCGCAGGACGACCCGGTTCGCATGCGCTCAGCGCATTTTTTGACGACGAGGCCGACGCCGAAAAGGCATCCGAAGAACTCATAGAGGCCGGCATACCGAAAGATGCCATCACCATGACGCCCGGAAACCGGCCCGATGTACCGCCAATCGATCATATCGGCTTTATCGACGCCCTGACCGGGTTCTTCTTTACGGAAGAGCAACGCAAGAACTACGCGGAGGCGCTTCGACGCGGTGGCGTCCTGCTGACCGTGCAGGAAGTGAACAAGGAGCAGCACGACGCTGCGCTGAATATCCTGGCTGAAAGGGGAAGCATCGATATGGATGAGCGCGTGGAGGAGTGGCGGCGCGAGAATTGGAAATAGGTGGCTTCGCGACGCGGACAAGCGAAGACCGCAGTTCATAATATCTGCGAAATCGAAATCATCGATGCTGCCGACCGAGAGGTCTAGGGGCACCGCGAGGCCAATTCGCGCTTATTCGGCGGCCATGCTCTTATATGAATTGATCTGCGATCACCCCAGTCGCATGCTCAAGAATAAAAATGAAAGGAGCATGTCGAAATCGCGCCGGTTCGAGCGTCTTAAGGGAATGGACGGCCACGGACGAGGGCCGTCCATGCCGCACTAAGATCGATCGCACAAATAGAGGGGTTAAGCGGATATGAACGTTTCCTATCGTTGGGTCATCGTGGCCGCCGGCGCGCTGATGACCTGTGTTGCGCTTGGCGCGATGTTTTCACTGGCTATCTTTCAAATGCCGATCGCTACGGCCACCAATTGGTCGCATGCGGGCATTGCGAGCGCGATGACGCTCAATTTTCTGGTGATGGGTCTCGGTGGTTTCCTGTGGGGCGCGGCAAGCGACCGCTTCGGGCCTCGCATCGTCGTGTTGACAGGCGCAGTCCTGTTGGGCCTTGCGCTTGTGCTGGCGAGCCGCGCCGGATCGCTCCTCGAATTTCAATTGACCTATGGCATTCTCGTGGGCCTCGCCGCCAGCGCATTCTTCGCACCGATGATCGCGGCCACCACCGCATGGTTCGAGGAAAACCGCAGCCTCGCCGTTTCGCTGGTCTCCGCTGGCATGGGCGTTGCGCCGATGACGATTTCGCCATTCGCCCGCTGGCTGATTTCGACCTATGACTGGCAGACCGCCATGATGCTCATCGGTTGTCTCGCCTGGATACTGCTGGTGCCGGCGGCACTGCTTGTGCGACGCCCGCCGGTTGCTGCGGGTGGTTCGGCTGCCGATTCCGCGGCCGAAGGTCCCAGCGTACCGCTCGGGCAGATATTCCGATCGCCGCAATTTCTCGTTCTCGGAGGAACCTTCTTTGCCTGCTGCGCGGCGCATTCGGGGCCGATATTCCACATGGTAAGCTATGCGACGATCTGTGGCGTGGCACCGATGGCGGCCGTCAGCATCTACAGCGTCGAAGGGCTAGCAGGGCTCGGCGGCCGGCTCTTATATGGCACGCTTGCCGACAGGGTCGGCGTCAAGCCAGTCCTGGTCGCGGGTCTACTGGTGCAGGCGGCAGCTCTCGCGACCTATCTCCTCGTCAGCGAGCTTGACGAATTCTACGCGCTCGCGGTCATCTTCGGCAGCGCCTATGGCGGGGTCATGCCGCTTTATGCGGTGCTTGCACGCGAATATTTCGGCCCCCGCGTCATCGGCACCGTCTTCGGCGCGGCAACGATGCTGTCGAGCATTGGAATGGCGTTCGGTCCGCTGGTGGGCGGCTGGATCTTCGATACATTCGCGAACTATTCCTGGCTCTTCATCGGATCGTCCATGGTCGGCCTCGGTGCAGTCGCCATCGCGCTCGCCTTTCCGCCGTTACGGCGCGTCGGACTTCAACCGGCGTAGTCCGAACGCGGCGCCAACGCATGTGACTGAAACGATCACGGTCCCCATAGACATGAGATGGGGGCCGCATAGAGCCGTTCGCCGAATGGCAGGATCAACCTCGTTCTGGTCGAAAATGAAGAGGGCTGTCGGCTAGCTTCTTCAGGCAAAGGGGTATTCCGTCCAATTCGGATTTTTGTTTCGTCCAATCCGGATTTTAACGCCGTCCAATCCGGAATTGACGAAATGGATTTGCGGGCGATCTCGGCGATCCGAGGCTATCGCTTTTGCAGGAATACCTTACCCCTCCCACCGCCTTACACACAGTTTTAGACGGTGGAGGCAAGTTGTTGGCATTGCATTTTTCAATTTTTGGTCAACACTTCTCTCGTGCATCAGGTGCGTGACCTCTGGGGGGAGGAAATCCGGGGGCGTTCACCGGCGCTTGGCTTGCCGTCGATCGACCGAAAAACCAAGCGTAATGCCAACATGGGAGGATATGCACGGTTCTGGCGTCCATATCCTTGGTGCAACTGGGAGGAATAAGAATGGCAACCACTGCTGTGGGTGAAGCTTCTGGTCGGGGTATGACCAGGGAAGAGAAGAAGGTGATCTTTGCATCTTCGCTCGGAACTGTTTTCGAATGGTATGATTTCTATCTCTATGGTTCTCTGGCCACATTCATCGGTGCGGCCTTTTTCAGCGATTATCCGGAGGCAACCCGCAATATTTTCGCGCTGCTCGCTTTTGCGGCAGGCTTTCTCGTCCGGCCGTTCGGCGCGCTGGTCTTTGGACGGATCGGCGATCTCGTCGGCCGCAAATATACGTTTCTAGTCACGATCACGATCATGGGCCTGTCGACCTTCCTGGTCGGCGTCCTGCCGGGTTCGGCCAGTTGGGGCATCATTGCCCCGATCATTCTGATCGGATTGCGCCTGTTGCAGGGCCTGGCACTCGGCGGGGAATATGGCGGCGCCGCCACCTATGTCGCCGAACATGCGCCCAACGACCGGCGGGGCTATTACACATCCTGGATTCAGACGACGGCGACGCTCGGGCTCTTCCTGTCGCTCATCGTCATTCTGGTGGTGCAGAATTGGCTTGGCAAAGGCGCCTTTGCCGATTGGGGCTGGCGTGTCCCCTTCGTCCTGTCCTGCGTCCTTCTCGGCATTTCCGTTTGGATTCGGCTATCGCTCAGTGAATCCCCGGCCTTCCAAAAGATGAAGGAAGAGGGCAAGGGCTCCAAAGCACCGCTGTCGGAAGCTTTCGGACAGTGGAAGAACGCCAGGATCGCTCTGCTCGCACTTTTCGGCCTCACGGCCGGCCAGGCCGTCGTCTGGTATGCGGGCCAGTTCTATTCGCTGTTCTTCCTGCAGAACGTGCTGAAGGTCGATGGCCAATCGGTCAATATCATGATCGCCATAGCCCTCGTGATCGGCAGCGGCTTCTTCGTCGTGTTCGGCTGGCTATCCGACAAGATCGGCCGCAAGCCGATCATCATGGCGGGCCTTGCCTTGGCGATCCTGACCTATTTCCCGCTGTTCAACGCATTGACCCGCGCGGCAAACCCGGCTCTCGCCCAGGCAGAGCAGACGATCCGCGCCACCGTCACCGCAGCGCCCGGCGATTGCACCTTCCAGTTCAACCCGGTCGGAACGGCGAAATTCAACAGATCCTGCGATATCGCGACGTCATTCCTGTCGAAGAGCTCCGTCCCCTATGTCATCGTCGCTGGCCCGGCCGGCCAGCCGGCAACGGTAACGGTGGCCGATACGACCGTGACCTCATTCGATGCCGTCGCCGCGGGCGCGGACGCTGCGGCAAAGACCGCCACGTTCACACATGATCTGAACCTTGCTTTACAGAAGGCCGGCTTCCCGCTCGCCCGCGATCCGGCCAAGGTACCGGATGTCAAGCTGGATAGCTTCATTGCCGCAAACTCTGAACTCAACCTCAATGCCGCGACGATCCGTGCCGGGGAAAAGACAGTCACTCCGGTGGCCGATCTCGTCAAGGCGAAGCTGCTCACGGCGGAACAAGCGGCCGGGGCAACGGAAATGGCCGTCTACACCATACCGAACGGCGGTGCGTTTAAAATGGTCGCCGATCCCAATGCGGTAAACTGGCCGCTCACCATCGCCATTCTCACCATTCTCGTTATCTATGTGACCATGGTCTATGGTCCCATTGCCGCGATATTGGTCGAGATGTTTCCGACCCGTATCCGCTATACCGGCATGTCCTTGCCCTATCATATCGGCAACGGCTGGTTCGGCGGCCTGCTTCCGGCAACGGTCTTTGCGATGAGCGCTGCCAAGGGCGATATTTATTACGGCCTTTGGTATCCGATCGCGGTTGCGGCAATGAGCCTTGTCATTGGCCTTATCTTTATCCGCGACACCAAGGGCGTTGACCTCAACGCCATCCAATAGCAACGCAAACAAAGCCCGGCGCGAGACATCCCGCCGGGCTTTTTGTACCTGACGTTTGGTAATTTGCAGTCGCTGCCGGCGAGGGAAAAATGAACAAGACGCATCCGCTAAAGGGCCCGAACCGGCTGAAGCTTGGCGTGTTCTCCGCCAATGCCGATGGCGGGCTGGCGATCACCGATGTGCCGGAACGCTGGGCCGCCGGCTGGCAGGACAATCTGACTGCAGCCCAGATCGCCGATCGTGCGGGCCTCGAATTCTTTCTACCGATTGCCCGTTGGCGCGGCTTCGGCGGCAAAAACCGGGTGCGCGAATGGTCGTTCGAGACCTTCACCTGGGCGGCGGCGCTGGCGGCAGCGACCGAGAAGATCGGCCTGTTCATGACCGTGCATGTGCCGTTGGTGCATCCGCTCTATGCCGCCAAGTCGCTGGCGACCGTCGATCACATCAGCCAGGGCCGGGCCGGCCTCAACATCGTCTGTGGCTGGAACCCGAAAGAATTCGGCATGTTCGGCGTTCCCTTGGTCGAGAAGGGCTACGATCAGGCGGCAGAATGGCTGGAGATCGTCGAAAAGGTCTACGCCTCCGATGAACCCGTGGACTACGCCGGCACCTACTATACATTGAAGGAAGCCGTCAGCCGTCCGGCGAGCCTGCAGACACCGCGGCCGGTGACGATGAACGCAGCTTTCGGTGGCCCGGGCCGCGACTTTGCGGCAGCAAACTGCGACTATCTTTTCACCACCTTCACCGAGATCGCCGATGCCGGGAAACACGTCATCGACATAGCTGAACGGGCGGAAAAGCAAGGCAGGGATGTCGGCGTCTACACCGTCTGCCATGTGGTTTGCCGCGAGACCCAGCAGGAGGCGGAGGACTATTACACCCGCTACGCCGTCATCATGGCCGATCACGCCGCCGTCGATCAGCATATGGCCGGCAAGAAAGAGTTCTCGCAATCGCATGACAGGGATGCCTATGACCGCTACCGCCAGCGCTTTGCCGGTGGCGCCGGCAGCTATCCCCTGATTGGCACGCCGGAAAAAATCGTCGAGGACATGATCGCCATATCAGCCCAAGGCTATGCCGGCATCGCCCTATCCTTCGTCAACTACACGCAGGAACTGCCCTATTTTTGCGATCGAGTCATCCCGCTTTTGAAAAAGGCGGGGCTTCGCGTCGAATGAAAAGGCGTCGTCATCGATATGACGACACCTGACGAGGACGAAACAGCGCCGCCATTGCGTTTGCTAGGCGCTTAAGCCCGCTCCGCCCAGATCTTTGCCAATTCGACAAGCGTCTTGACGCCCTTCTCCATATCCTGCCGGCTGACCCATTCGAGCGGCGAGTGAAAGGCATGGCCACCGGCGAAGATGTTGGCGCAGGGCAGGCCCATGAACGACAGCCGCGAACCATCGGTGCCGCCGCGGATGCTGCCGCGTACAGGGGTCATGCCAGCGCGCCGGACGGCCTCGATGGCGTTGTCGGCGATTTCCGGATGGCGGTCGAGAATGGACTTCATGTTGCGGTATTGCTGCTTGACGCTGAAGGAATAGGTGGAGCCGGGATAGTCCGTCATCACCTCTTTTACGATCGCCTCAAGCATGGTCTCCTTGCTGGCAAGACCGCCGTCGTCGAAGTCGCGGACGATAAAGCCGAGGGCTGCCTTTTCCATCGAACCGGTCACGCCGGTCGGGTGAACGAAGCCATCCCTGCCCTCTGTCGTCTCCGGCGCCATATCCTTCGGCAGTCGGCTGATGATGTCGCCGGCGATTTTGATGGCGTTCTCCATTTTGCCCTTGGCGAAACCGGGATGGATGGCCACACCTTGAATGGTGATTTCGACACCGTCGGCAGAAAAGGTTTCATCCTCGATATGGCCGGCCGTTTCGCCATCGACGGTGTAGGCAAACTCGGCGCCGAGCTTCGTCAGATCGACCTTGTCGACCCCTCGCCCGATTTCCTCGTCCGTCGTGAACAGGAGCTTGATCGCTCCATGTTTGATCTCCGGATTGTCGACGAGGAATTGCGCTGCCGTCATGATTTCCGCAAGGCCGGCCTTGTCATCGGCGCCGAGCAGCGTCGTGCCGTCTGACGTGATGATGTCGTTGCCGATCTGGTCGCGCAGGACCGGATTGTCGCTGACGCAAATGATCTGTTGCGGCTCGCCTGGGAGCTGGATGTCACCGCCACCATAATTTCGAAGGATTTGCGGTTTGACGTTCGTTCCGGTGAAGTCGGGCGCGGTATCCATATGCGAACAGAAGCAGATGACCGGGACCGGCCTATCGACATTGGAGGGAATGGTTGCGTAGACATAGCCGTGCTCATCGAGATGCGCGTCGGAAAGGCCGATCGCCAGCAATTCCTCGACCAGGATGCGGCCAAGATTCCTTTGCTTTTCCGTGGAGGGCTGCGTCGATGACTTGGGATCCGATTGGGTGTCGACAACGACATAACGAAGGAAGCGGTCGGTAACGGTATCAGTCATGAGCTTTGGGTCCAATGTGCCTATCGGCGATAACTCAGCTATAGCCCCCGTAGGTTTGATCGTGAATGCATTTTCGTTCCGCTGAGGCGTTTTGTCGGTGCGGCAACCCGGTTTTGCGCGCCCGGTCCTCAATACCATGATTAGCCGGCTCAATTAATTGAGCCTAATCGTCCCGCATCCGTCGGCATCCAGGACTCTGCTTTTGCGCGTGCTCTCCCGCAGGAGGCGGTACGGAATGCGATTGCTGCGTGACGGCCACGCTTCGAAACCTGCGGCCATCATTTATCCTGTAAATCATGTCCCGGACGTATCCTCCTCGAGAAGGAGCATACGCCCAGGGCGAAAATAGCAGTGGAGATTATTCTACCGTGCTCAGCGTCACCGACGTACCGGTAGCGGCGACATTGAGCCCGAGCTGGCCGGTCACGCTGATTAACTGGAGATGGACGGAGCCGGAGGAGCCGCCGAGAAGGACGTTGGCGCCGACGCCCGCACCAAGGGTCGCTTCGGCGGTAACGCCCGTATAAAGGCCGCTCAGCGCACCATGATGATAGCCGGCTGTGGGAGCAAAGACGAGCCAGACAAGGCGGCTGCGGGTCGTGAAGCCGAGATCGACGCCCAATTTTCTGATCGCACCGCTATAATGGTCTATACGCTCTCTTCCGACGGTCGAGCGGAAAACACAATCGGCTTCCTTGGCGGATCCGAGCACATAGCCGACACCGCCGCCGATGTCGCATGTGAGATAGCCGATCTTCACGCCGTTGCGCTCGTCCGGCTCCCGGTAGGTGGTCTGCAGGTCGGCCGCGTGCGCCGCCGCCGCACCCATGACGATCAATGATGCTGCTGAAAATGCCGTCGCGAGTAATTTTTTCATCTTTCTCTCCTGTCAGAGTATTCAGGGCGCAAGGCACCCCGCTCGTCGAGCCGTTGAGTCGGCTCTAACTAACGTCCGTCTTTGCAGAACGATCCCACAAAATTGAGGCGGCTATCGTAGTTATCCCATTCATAATATAAGCGATTACGAAAAAGACAAAAGCCCCAGACGCTTCACGTTTTGCGATCCGCGTTATCACATCTCGACATGCGACAATCGGCTCGAGCAGGCGTCCTGGCCGCGATATTACGACCGGGCTTGATGGCGCGCTGAGCTGTTGCCATTCGTCGCGAAGGCAAAGACGTCGACTGGTTCGCCAAGTCCCTTGAGAGGGAAGGCACCGAGGCTTTCCATCTCGATTTCACAGCCCGCCATCTCGACGAAAGCCTTGGACAACAGCACAGGCCGCTTGACCTCCTTAGTCAGCGTCTCAAGCCGCGAAGCGACATTGACGGCCGGGCCGATCACGGTGAAATCGAGGCGGGTCCGCGAACCGATATTGCCGTACATCACATCGCCGACATGCACGCCGACGCCATAGCGCAGCACCTCGCGGCCTTGCCGGCTATTTTCTTCATTCAATGCGCCGACCGCAGCCTCCGCCTCGCTGATCGCCTGGAGAAGATTGGCGCAGGCCATCGGGTCGCTCAGCGGAAAAATCGCCAGCAATCCATCACCCATGAATTTGAGGATCTCGCCGCCATGCTTCTCGATCGGCTCCGACATCGCGTCGAAATAGCCATTCAGAAGATCGATGACGTCGTCGCGCGGCCACATGTCCGAAATCGTCGTGAAGTCGCGCAGGTCGCAGATGAGTATGGCCGCGCCGACGGTGGTGCCGCTGCCGCGGGTCGTGGCGCCCGCCAGGATCTGCTCGCTGGCATGCGGCCCGACATAGGTGCGCAGAAGCGTCCGGGCCAGGATGTTCTTCAGCCTGATCTCGCTTACCAGCGTCAGGGCCGGCAACAGGTCTTTCAGGAAGGTGACGTGCTCTTCGGTAAAGCCGCCCGGTATGTCGGCGGCGAAGGTGACGATATGGCGTTTGCCGAGCGTATGGTAGATCGGCCAGGCGATATAGTCGGTCAATCCCTCGGCATGCATTTCCTCGTAAAGCGAATAGGCCGGCCGATCGGCCTTATCCAGCTCTTCAAGGTTCTGCCGGACCTCGGTGGCACCATTGAAGATCTCGTTGATCGGGCTTGCCAGAAACTGCGGCGTCGTCTCGACGCCATAGCTGAAGGTGCTGATGTTCGCCTCCTTCAACCCCGTGCGCCAGAGGATTCGTGCGCCGAGCCACTGCGGGTGAAGCGTTCTGAAATGCATCGTCGCCCTTGCGACGGGGATGCCCGCGGCCCGCAGCCTCTCGCACAAATCCACGAGGATATTGTCGATGAAGCGTTGGTCGCGGGTGTCATGCATCAGCCAATCAAGGATATCACTCCGCCTTATCGGCCACATACCCTGGCTCTCGACATGCGAGCGGGCCGCCGCTTCCGGTGAAAATTGCATTATCCATACCCCACGAATAGCTGGTCTCTGTTGTCGCGCAACGATCCACGCCGAAGCGCGAATATACGCCGATTGTCATTTGCCTGGAACGACAATCGGCTTCAGCCGGCGATTTTATAAACCGCGGCGCGAAGGTATATCGCCTTCGCACGCGGCGTATTCGATGCAGATAAGATCGAGCTTGACGTTTGTTAAGAGCGAGATGGTTGGCCTGTGTGCCTGCTTTTCGCAATCTTGGCCGGAAGGCCTCTGGTCAGGCCGAACGAGCGGCAGCATGAACCGCCGGTTCCTGCGAACGTTTTGTCGTGGCCTTTCCTGCCAAAAACTCCGAGCTCGTCAGGCTGATTTGGCCGCTGGTGATGATCTGATGCAGAGGTACCGGGCGACCCAATAAATATCCCTGTGCTTCATCACAGCCTTCCGCGCTCAGAAGCGAAAGTTGGCCCTGTGTCTCGATGCCTTCGGCGAGCACTGGAATATCGAGGCTCTTGCCGAGAGCCAGCACAGCACGAATGATCGCCTTGGCCTGCGGACTGGATTCGATTTCGCTCATGAAGGAGCGATCGAGCTTGATCTTGTCGAAAGGGAAGGAGCGCAGCGTATCGAGCGACGAATACCCCGTCCCGAAATCGTCAAGAGCAATGCTGACGCCGAGCGCCTTGATCTGGCGGAGCATATGCAGTGCGCGCTCCCGATCGGCGAAGATGGTCGATTCCGTCAGTTCCAGTTCCAATCGATCGGCTGGCAGTCCCGTTTCAATCAGGATTTCGAGGACCAGCTTCGGCAGATCGGTGTGCGCGAATTGAACCGGAGAAAGATTGACAGCAACCTTGTAGGGAGGCTCCCAGGACGCCGCCCTGGAGCAGGCGGTTCGCAGCACCCATTCCCCCATTTGCTGGATCAGGCCATTTTCCTCTGCAAGCGGGATGAAGTCGCAAGGTGGGATGAAACCATGTTGCGCATGCTCCCAGCGAAGCAGAGCCTCATATCCGCAGACTTCGCCGGTCGAGATGGACGTCTGCACCTGGTAGTGAATATCCAACTGGTTGTTTTCGATTGCTTGCCGAAGCTCGCTTGCCAGAGTCCGGCGAGCCCTGACGGTTTCATCCATCGATTGCTCATAAAAGCAAACCGCTCGCGTGACGTCCGTCTTGGCGCGGTACATGGCGAGATCTGCGTTATTGATCAGAGCCTCTTTGCTGTCGGCATTATCGGGGTAGAGGGCAACGCCAAGGCTGGCTCCCGGGACGACCTCATAATCATCAACGCGAACGGGCTCGAAGAGAGCGGCTTCGAGACGCGCCAGAAAATCGGCAAGGCCGGCCTGGTGCCGCATGCGATAAATGGCGGCAAATTCATCGCCGCCGAGCCGGGAAGCGAACTCGCCATCACCCAGAAGGTTGCTCATGCGCCGCGCGAGGATCTTCAGCACCTCGTCGCCGGTGGCATGACCGCGAAGATCGTTGATCTCTTTGAAACGGTCGAGATCAATGCCAATCAGCGCAACCTTACCTCCTGTTTCGTCGGCAATGCGGAGTTCTTGATCGAGATGATCATTGAAACTCGCCCTGTTCGGCAGGTTCGTCAAATTATCATTCATGGCCATGTGCCGAAGTCGTTCATACGACTCTGCGCGCATGCTGTTATCTATGAGATAGCTGGCAAGCCCCGCGCCGACGATGATTAACGCAACCCCGGCAACGGCCAGTGCAAGCGCCTGCAGAGCTGCCGGATTCGAAAAAGTGCCGTCGATCAGCATTGGGGAAACACGGAACGCCGTCATTCCGGTGAAATGCATGCTGACGATCGCCAGAACGAGAACGCCCGTCGCACTATATTTATCGCTGCGAGAGGCACGGCGCATCGCGAAATGCAGGGCCAAGCCGGAAAACACGACAGAGAGCAAGATCGACGCTACAAGGTAAGGCTTATCCCACGAAACGATGCCTTGCACGCGATAGGCCATCATGCCGGTATAGTGCATCGCGACAATCGCAAGGCCGACGACCGCGCCTCCGACGGCCGGTGCAATCTGCGTTAGGCCACTCGCCGCTACAACAAGGCCTAGTTGAACACCGACCATTGCGATCAATAGCGACATAATGGTCATGACCGGATCGAAGCCCACAGGCACATCCGGATAATAGGCCAGCATCGCTATGAAGTGCGTGCACCAGATCGCGGAACCGGCCGCGACCGTCGTCAGAAGATGCCATCCGATCCGCTGTACACCGGTCGTGCTGGCTGCTCGGTCGAATAGGCGGATGATAACCCAGGAGCCCGCGATGCATACAATTGCGGCAACGATCACCAGCCAGATATCATGTTTGCTGACTATACAGCCCAATACGGTCATCATCGCCTAACAGCTTTCGAGATACAAAGGTATGCTTAGCTTTATTCTCTAATTTCCGTTTCTTTCATTCTGGTGAAGATGAGGCAGCAATTAGGGGACGAGTGCACCTATGAGAACCGGTACCCTCCCTCAGTTTGAAATCATCATACCATTCAGGATCCCTGGCGGCACGTTCCGGTTCGCATCGCATTTCACCTCCGCTTCTCTGCCCGTCTGCAAAAGGTGACTGTACTCGTGTGCTGCTCATCGCTATCTCTGATGCAGATCAGCTCCGCCGGCACGGCGGCGATTTGAGCGCCAGTGCAAGACCCTTCTGAAGGAGACTATTCATGAACCCGTCCGAAGCATCGCGCGTCATAGCGGATGAGGCCAAGACCTGGCGTCGCGAGATACACCAACATCCTGAGCTGCTATTCGATCTGCCACGCACATCGGCGATGGTGGCGGAGAAGCTGAAGGCGTTTGGCTGCGACGAGGTGGTGACGGGGATGGCCAAGTCTGGGGTCGTGGCAGTGATCACGGGCAGCCGAGGCAGTGGCAAGACAATCGCGCTTCGCTGTGACATGGACGCTCTGCCGATGTCCGAACAGACGAATTTGCCCTATGCATCGAAGATACCGAATATGATGCATGCCTGCGGACATGACGGCCACACCGCCATTCTACTGGGCGCCGCCAAACGCTTTACCGCCGATCGCAATTTCGCGGGCAAGATCGTTCTGATCTTCCAGCCGGCGGAAGAGGGCGGCGGTGGCGGGCGCGTCATGCTGGAGGAGGGGCTGCTCGATCGTTTCGGCATCGATGAAGTCTATGGCATGCACAATCAGCCGGGGCTTGCCGTCGGTTCGTTCGCCATCCGCAGCGGCCCGATGATGGCTGCCGGTGATCGTTTCGTCATCACCATCAACGGACGAGGCGGTCATGCGGCCTCGCCGCATCTTGCCCGCGACCCCGTGCTCGTCGCGTCGCATGTCGTTGTCGCGCTCCAATCGATCGTCTCGCGCTTTACCGATCCGTTCGACCCTGTCGTCATCTCCGTCACCTTCATCAGCGGCGGCGATCGGAAAGCGCTGAACGTCATTCCTCCCGCAGTCGAAGTCGGCGGCACGGCCCGGACGATGTTGCCGGCGACGCGCCGGGCCGTCGAACAACGGTTTCGCGAAGTGGTGACGGGGACAGCGAAGCTCCATGACGCGCAGGCCGAAATCGACTGGCGTCCGGGATATCCGGTGACCGTCAACAATGCCGAGAAGACCGCGGTTGCGATCGCCGCAGCCAACAGCGTTGTGGGCACTGAGCGCGTCAATGGCAACTGGCCGATGACGATGGGCTCGGAGGACTTCTCCTATATGCTCGAAAAGCGGCCCGGTGCACTCATCTGGCTCGGCAACGGCGACAGCGCCGATCTGCATAATCCGGCCTATGATTTCAATGACAATGCGATCGCTTACGGCATCGACTATTGGGCCGCCCTGGTTGCGCAGCAGCTATCGTAGCTGCTTCGATCGTCATTAACCTCTGGCAAAAGGGGCCGCCTCAATTCCGGGCGGTCTTGATCCTGATCCAGTCCAGCTCCAACGTATCCGAGGACGGTATGTAGTCGCGATACTGGCCGATCTTAAACTTGGTCATCGGCGGAGAGGATGGGTCGGGCTCATACCCGATCTTGCCGGTTACTCTGGCAATGAACCTGCCATCCTGGTGGATCTCGATGAAAGCCTTGCCATCACGGCCGGCCTGCACACGATAACGCATCTCGACCCATTTCCCCGCTGGCGTCGACAGGATCGGATCACGCCCATACTCCACTTTCAAATCGGGCGTACAACCCTTGCCGTCGCTGTCCTCCGGCCGGATGGATTGGCAATATTGCGGCGTTCCGTTTTTCCAGGCGAGATTGCTGCCCTTGGCGAGCGCAGAGACGATCAGGCACCTGCACATATCATCTTGAACCGTGACATGCAGGATGCCGTCGTCATAGCGCTGGGCGAGGAACGGGCTTGGTGACCAGCCGGCAAACTCCCGACCATACTTGCCGTTGATGGGCTCCTGTTTCCATTGCGCCGTTATCCAGCGAATGGAATCCTTGTCGTTCAAAACCTCCTTCGGCATGCGAAAGCGGAAGGAATAGACGAGTGGCACATCGGATCTTCGAAAGAACGGTTTTTGCAAACGAAGCTCTTCGCGCTGAATGCATTCGTTCTCTTGGTTGGCTGCCTTGACCCGGCTCCAGGCGGCGTCGTTACAATAGCGATCGGGCTGGCCCGCCGTTGGCGCCCATATCGGTTTCGCTTTCGCAAAGAAATTCGTTCCGAGAAACTCCGGTCTGCTGAAATCGGCCACGAAGTTGTATTGCGTAGTCACCGTCTCCTGCGGCACTTCGCAGGCGGGCTCACACTTCTTGCCGCCAAGTGAGGACTCGTTGACGGTGATTCCAGCAACATAATCCTTCTTCTCGGCTGGATTGGCGGAGAATGTTACCGGCGTATTTTTGTCGTCGATCTGGCAGGAACACCATTGCCTCTGATCTAACACCGGCAAGCTGAAATCACTGTAGAGAAGCTCGGCTGCCGAAGCACTGGATATCGCTGCGGCAAAAAGCGAAAGAAACACAGCAACAGGCGTCAAGCGCCGCATCTTCGTCCCCCAAGGCCACGTATTGCACCTTGGAAGAAGGTTTAAACACAGAATTTCGCCAATTGAAATGTAGCGAAAAGGACGAGCGCCCTGTCCCTTCGCGTTGCATCGTTGTCATGCTGCGGGCGGTTCAATCTATCACCAAGAGACCAATTCGAGATGAACTCCTCGATCACCTTCAGGATTGATGCGAACATGTCTGCTGTCTTGGAGACAGCAAGGGGTCAAAGTCAAATTGAGGAGCATGGCCTGCCAAGCTGAAGCCAGCTTTGGTGTCATGTTTCACGGCATACATGCGCTGATCAGCGTGGCGCATCAGCTCGTGCAGCGAAGCGCCGTCACCCGGGAGGGCGACCACCGCGCCCATGCTGCATGTAACCCTGTGACCAGTGCTCTCCAATGCCGCGGTGAATCCCACATGCAACTGCTCCGTCACTTCCAGGGCGCACTCTGCCTTTGCCAGCTCCATCAGCACAGCGAATTCGTCGCCGCCCATCCGCCCGAAACAATCCTCCGAGCCTATTAGTGACTTCCCCTTTTCTGCAAGGCATTGCAGGAGCCGGTCTCCTGCTTGGTGTCCGAACTGATCATTAACGGCCTTGAAGCCATCGAGATCGAAATAGGCAAGTAGCAAAGACTGCTTGCGTGTCGTTGCCGATGCTAGCATTCCTTCAGCCTGACGTTGGAACTCCTGCCTGTTTAAAATTCCTGTCATCCAATCTCGCCGTGCAAGGAAGCGTTCCCGGTCGAAACTTTGCCGGAAGCGCGACACGACAGCAGCCACACATCCGAACTTGATAAGCTGCATTGCCAGCTCGACCATCGCGCTCGCGTCCAGATGACCGGAAGCTCTCAGTAAGGTTACAGTCGACAACATGATTTCCGCTACCGCGACGCCGATCGCAGTTTTGAAACCGAAACGCCAGCACGCAACGCAAATTGGCAGCATATAAAGCAGACCGACATTGTGGATGCCGCTGGCTTGGAAAAGCCAATCCAAGCTTGCGACACAGATTAAGCTGAGGATCAGCAGTCGCCAAGCAGCGACTGGCGTCAGGGAGTCGAGCCACTGTTCCGGAGAAAACAAAGGGGCCTCGATATGGCTACTCCTCTGGCTTCGATGGTCTTCCCGCAATGCTGTCAGCCCTCCGTACACACCGTCCCTCCGCATCGAGGTTAGTTTGGCATAGACGCTTTTAGCTCAAGACTGAACGTGTGCGCCGGTCACCGCGGCACCATGCCCTGGCCTACGTCCTTACAAGCTATCGGAGGAAATAGCTGAAAAGCCTTAATATTTAGGGAGCGCAACCTCTTTCCGCGAGCGGAATCGGTTGTTGCGGTTCGCTGGTCGCAGAAAGGGTGCTTCAATGAAATTCTGAACCAAAAGCGAGAGCCGCCAAATCTGCCCCTTTTACCGTACGTGGGGCAAAATCGGTGGCAGCGTTTCAGTACACGAGCATAGAAGTGTGCATAACCGGGCCCGTTGAGGGACGCGGCTGAGGTCGGGGATTCCGGATCGGGGCAAATCACGATTCGAATCTGTCATGACGAAACGGCTCCCCTCCCCCGAGCATGCCGATACGCTGACGACGCCGGCCAGTTCCGCGTCGGCAATCACGCGCTGTGTTGGATCCACGCCGAACGTCTTCTGCAAAAGCTTATGCCGGCCACTGCCAAGGAGGAGCGATCCCTCGCACTTATTCGCGATCTCGTCTGGCGGTTTTACAAGGCGGTGAAGGCCTGGAAGTAGAGGCCCTCACCGCATGCTGCTCCTGCCTTCCGACGACGGTTCGACCGGATCTTCGCCCTGCGCACATGAGGCACTGGATAAGCTGCTTGAGCGGCTGCATCGAAGGAAGAACGAGCTGCTCAAGGTGCTCGATCATCCCGAGATTCCGCTGCACACCAATGCATCCCAAAATGCTCTGCGGAGTTTTGTCACGAAGCGAAAGATCTCCGGCGGCACGATGAGCCCAGCGCAAACGTAGTTTGTCGCCCGGATGGCCGTGTTGCGGGCGACGTCATGCTTGGTCTTATGAAGACCTGCCAGGAGCTTGGACTGTCCTTTTACCACTATCTCGGTGACCGGCTTGGTATCGTCAACGTCGGCCAACCGGTTCCGCCCCTGTCGGCGATCATTCTCGCTCGGGCTTGAGCACTTGGGGCCGCTTCGGCCCGGCTGCGCCACCACCGTTACCCAATCAACCGGCACCGCCACCAAATCTGCCCCACGTGCCCCTTTTACCCGGTGCGGATGCAAATTATCGCCTGGGCTAAATGCCTGTTAAATTTAAGCTAAGCTGCCAAACGGAAATAATCTAAGCTTTAGCTTCCGTCACTCGTTATTCCCCTTTTGGGGCTTATTTCGATCAACTTGGATGTTTGGGATGGAAGCGATCTCTAGCCGCGCAAAGCGCTGATTTGAGATCGATTTGACGAGAGGGAGGTTACTATAATAGCGCCCAAACGCAAAGTGAAATAGGTGACATAGCTGATCTTTTGGCGCCGGTGTGGTGCCGAACGGTATCTAAGCGGCGATCGCGAGGAGCCGAAGATCCTCTTTCCTTCGAGGGCTCGCGTTGGTTCATGTAAATGTCCTTTCCATATTCAAGCTTTGGCTCTCTCGACTGGTGGGAGAGGCGCACGGCGTCTTCGCCGATTGGTCTCAAACTCACCGCCCGATATCTTCATCGCATAATAGGCTCTCATGTCTCGTCATGCTTGGCTGTAGCGACGCTCTCTCCAGAGATCTGAGGACGCGCGGTTCCGAGATTGTTGGCAGAGATCATATTCAGCCGGATTTTTACTAGGATACGTGGGACGAGGTGTTTCATGCCGCATCTCGCCCTATCGAGCTGTGCGAGCGCGCCAAAGCCATCAACATTGGGCCAATGGCGAACTCACCACGTTGTGCCCTTTGTGTCAGGTTGCGGAGATAACCGCCTGCGGAATTGATATGCTCAGCCCTCTGCAGCATGCAGGCAATGACGGTTGCTGCATTTTGGGGCCCCATGATATCGCAAGCATCCTGGTAAGCGGACGGACTGATGCCCAACATCGTACGGATGACGGTTGCCGCTGCCATGAGGTCTCGCCAACTCTGGACCCTACCGCCGTAACCGTAGGACACGACTTCGGGGCAAGCCTGGATCACAAGATCGAGGGGGAAAGACTTCAGCGGTTGAACAGAAGGGATGATAGACCCTTCGGAGACGGTTAATCGACGTTTGTCGTCCATGGATGCGGAAGGGCGATATGAATCTTTCTCGCTGCTGGATCCATTGTCGGTGTGGTCTGGCATGAAGTCCTGAACCGGCTGCGTGCTGGTGGCTGGTTCAGATTCAAGAATGTTTTTAAGATCTGTATTCTGTATATGGCGCTCAGTTTGGGATTCTATGGCGCTTTGTTTTTGCGTTTCCAGCTGTTTTTCCAAACGGATAACGATTTCGCTGCGGAGCATCTCCAGTTCTTCGAGAACGCTGTCTAAATCGCGGATATGCGGCGCGCGCGGTATGGCTTCTACCATCGACTGGAATGTCGCCTGGATCATCATCCAGTCTCCCGGGGCCTGTTCCTGGAGCGCGGTCTCGATCAGCTTTGTGATGTCACGGCGGCAAATCGACAAACGCTCCTTGGTGATGCGCAAGCGCTGACGATCCGCAACGATGACTGCGGCGTGGGCAAAGATTTCATCGGCGCGTGCGATGAGAGACGCTACGCTGAAGCCGTAAGCCTCGTCGATTTCACCTGAGCGATCGCGCCGTGCATAGCGCTTGCCGTTCGGACTGTCTTTCCGGATCAACAATCCTGCCGCCACCAAAGCGGCGAGATGACGTCTGAGCGTCGCCGGAGCAATGCCATGCGCCCGCAAAGACAACTGCGCATTGGAGGGGAAAACCACCAGACCGTTTTCTTCCGATAGGGCATTTTCCGGATAAAAGCTCAGCAGCGCGTTTAAGACCGCAAGAGCGCGATCGGAAATTCCGTAAACATTTCTGGCTTCGCAAAGGGCGCGAAACAGTTTCCATTTGTCGATGGATTTCCCCGGCTCAATATCCTTGGCGTCATACTGATTTGACAACATGCCAAGTGTCATCGATCGCCGCCCAAACGGCGTCGTTATGAAATTCGTATTGTTCATATCTTCGCCTCTGATCGCAGGCAAAGCGAATACGGCCACCGAAACGACTTCGATGCATTGACAACTGATTCGGGGGGAGCTATTGATATCTTCGCTACAAGAATGCAAAGGCTCTCGAATGGTTCGCCGTTTGGGGGCCTTTTCTTTTTGCCGTCGCTTACCTTTCTCTCTTCGTTTCAGTCATGGTTTCCCGGCGTTTGGCCGAGTTATTTCCGCTGGTTAGCGGATACCAAACAGATCGAAGGTCGCGGCAAAAGAGCAATGATATCTTCGCTACAAGAATACAAAGGCTCTCAAATGGTTCGCCGTGAGGGCTTCTTCCGTTGATAAGTTTTTCCAAGTCCGCGCGAACGCGTTGATAAAACCCTGTCAGTTGACAGGGTTTATGCATCATCCTGTTTGTCAGCCGCCTCGAACTTTGCGATTAGCGCCGGTATTTCACCTTCCAAGAAGGCTGCAAACCGGATGCCTCGCTTAGTCTCGGGCACAAGCTTAAGCTCCTTTTTCGTAATCTGAAGCCTTGCCAGGGACTTGCCGTGTCCATCACGAATATCGCGACCAGTCGAGCGGGCCGTGGGGGTTTTCAACATCCCCATGGCCTCGCTGAATCGCTCATTCGACATCAAGTGCAAAACCCTGTCAGATGACAGGGTTTCTCTGATTACCCTAAGTACATCAGGTCTGGCTTTTAACGACCCACCGAATTCGACCCATCGTGGGCGTCCGATTTTTGGCGCTCTGCCAATGGCCTCGATAACGTCGAGAGGGACGACACGATAGACGGATCGCATACGCGCGAGCTCGGCATCGTCTATCCCGAGCGCCGCATAAATGTCTTTTGGGCGGATGCCGGCTTCGTCCATGCGCCATGCAAAAAGCGCTCGTTCGATCCAGCTCAAATCCTGGCGCGCAGCATTCTCGATACCCTGAACGACAACAAGGTCTCGATCGGACATTTCCAAAATCAACGCCCTGACGGGACGCTGAAGCTCACGCGCGGCACGCAAACGGCGGTGCCCATAGATCACCTGATACCGACCCGTCAACGTCGGATGAAGGCGCACCTGGATGGGAATCTTCTGCCCATCTTCCTCGATGCTCTTCTTGAATCCGGCAAACGATCCGTCATTGTCGTCAGGAAGCCGATCAGGAAAGGGCGAGGGATCGATCAAACTCGGATCGATCTCGGTCGAGCCCCCTGAGCCTGCCTCGAGCAAGGCAAGAAGCCGGTCGCGTTCGCCCCTAATGTCACTAATGGCCTTGTGGGCGGCGCCAATGACGCCGGCGCCCACGCGTGCAGGCGCCGAAGCAGGCGCCTGTTGTTCAGCGGGCTTCTGCGTATCGGCATTGATATCAGCTGCGAGCAGTCCAAAGCTCGCGGCTAGCGATGATCTTTTTGGGGACTTCGTCATCGCCGTCCCCAACTGCTTCTGATCAAGTCCAGGATGGCATCGTTGACTGCATCCATAGCATCGCGCGCACGGCGATGCGTATCGCGGCCGACCTGACCCATCTCCAATTCATACAGGCTTCGCTTGGCAAGCCCCGCGGCCTCAACGGCCGTGCTTTCAACCACCGTCGGCAATATGACATCGTCGCCGAAAAGATGACGAAGCATGGCCACGACCTGCGATTGTGGCTGGTCGTTCGGATCATGGCGGGTGATGAGGTAGCGGAAAAAATCCTGCTTCAACACAGCACCGCTTTCGCCGAGAACCTGGATGAGGTCGCCCATCATCAACAGGAACTGGCTCATCGACGATACGTCCAGCATTGCCGGGTGGACAGTGACGAGCATACCCGTCGAAGCGTGAATGGCGCCAAGCGTCAGAAAGCCGAGGGAAGGGGGCGTGTCGAGAATAACCACATCGTAACGATGCTTGACCTCGTCCAAGGCGAGTTTCAGCCGCTCGAAGAACATGCCTTCGCGGCTGCCCAATCGCTGCGCCAGAATGCGAGGCGTCTCGTGCTCGTATTCCATAACCTCGAGATTGCTCGGAATGAGATCGATGCCATCGAAGTAGGTCCGATGGATAATCTCTTTCATCGGACGACGTTCGTCGTCATACCGCAAGGCGGCATAGATGGTCTCGTTGGCTTGCACGTCGATCTCGGGCTGGAAACCGAACATCGCAGAGAGTGAGGCTTGCGGATCGAGATCGATCGCGAGAACACGATAGCCGTGGAGTGCGAGATATTGTGCGAGGTGGACGCTGGTCGTCGTCTTGGCGCTACCGCCTTTGAAGTTCGCGACGGCGAGCACTTGAAGATGCTCATTGCCTTGCCGATAAGGCAGGAACCGCAGTGCATCCGAGGGCTTCTGCTCGGCGAACATAGTGCGCAACTGATTGATCTGCTGCAGCGTATAGGCGCGATGATTGTTTTCAAGCCGGCTCGGAACCGGCCCGCGGCCTTCATTGGACAATAGCTTCAGAGTCGAGTCGGGAATGGAGGTCAATTTGGAGACCTCATTCGTCATGAAATGTCGCAGGCTTTTTTCCGCCTTCGGCGGATACATGCGGGCCCGCAAAGCCTGGAGCTGGTTCGAAAGCATGCCGGCATGCCGGACGATCTTCGTCGCAGCATCCTCGGGAAAAGCATTCTCCTGCTCGGTTTGTTTTGTTAGCGCCATTTGTCCCTCTTGGCGGCCTACACTCGTTCTATCGGCCACCACCCGCTAACAAAGGACATGATTCTGTGTTTTCGTCCAGCAAAATCAGGTTAGCGCCATCTTAACGCCATTTCCCGGCTAAGAAACGAATCACGATTTTCGCTGTGTTCTCGGCCTGTTAGACGCTCCGCCCGATGAAACTGCCTTTTGGGTTAGAACTTTCGCATAGGTAGAACCGCGTGCGTTCGAACGGCTCGAACTGGTCTCCAATATTATGCTGAGTCGCGACTCGTCTCCGACTCGATCGCCAGGTGTCATTCCCTCTTTCCGGTTCAAATTTCGCTGGCTAACGAGCCACGATCCTCCAGCCCCTTCAGAAACTCCAAAAGCACGACCGCGTGGTTGTGATCCGGATCCTTGGCGCCATACACCAATGTCACCGGTTCATCGTTGAAATGGAGCAGTGCCTGCACCGCCGGGTTAGACGCCAATTCTTGCCGGTATTTTTCTCGAAAGTCTGTGAACCGTTCCGGCCTGTGCCCAAACCACTTCCTGAGCTCCCGCGATGGAGCCACGTCCTTGATCCAGTCGGTCAGTTTCGCATCTTTCTTGGAAAGGCCGCGCGGCCACAACCGATCGACAAGCACCCTTCGACCATCTTCGTTCGAGGGTTCGTCATATACCCGTTTCAGCTTTAGAAGCGCATGAGCCATTCCGAAAGCCACCGCCATTTCAGAGCGTATCCCTGATTACATAGGCTGCGACCATTCGCGCGGCAATCGCCATCGAATTCTATATATCCGCGTTTTCTGCCATCGGCTGTAAGTCCAGGTCTGCGAGTAGGATTATTGCTTCCAGTGAAGTTCGATCTATCGAATGCGGTCTCCCGGCCCCAAAAAGAAGGAAAGGTCAGCTTCCCGCTGGCGAGAAGCTGACGGTGATGGCGAAATTTGCTTGTGGAGACTATCGCAGGAGAAGCTCGCATTCGCCTTAACGTGCCATTAGGCGTGGGGTAGTGGCGGCAGAATCGCTTCCGGGCGATCCCGCTTGGTGACGAGGGTCCAGATTTCGTCCGCAATGTCATCTAGCAGGCTGGGTGGTCGAGAATTTGAGCGAAATTGAAGCTCACAGCGAGTCCCACGATAGGCTGATGTCGACGATCTAAAGGCGGTTAGAACCGCCCAGCCGAAGAGCCAATGATTAGCCGACTAAACTCTACTGACTGCGATCGTCCTCCGTCAGCGGCACAAACATGCCGAGTTTAACATCGCGCAACACGACGTTGGTGTGCATGCGGCGGATCTGCGGATTTTCCGCCATGATCAAAGCTGCGATGTCGTCATAGTGCTCGACGTCGCAGGCGGTGACGATGGCAATCAGGTCCACCGCCCCGGTCACGTAATAGACCTGCTGAATGTGATCCTGTTTTTCCGCCCAAATGCGGAACTTCGCCAAGGCGTCGTAATTGTCGCGCTCGATTTCCATTCCGACGATGAACACCATCGGCGTGCCGGTCGCCTTTCGGTCGACGATGGCGACTTCCGCCTTGATAAGCCCGTCTTCGCGGAGACGTTTCAGCCGCCGCTGCACGGCCGAGGTCGAAAGCCCGACCTTTTCGGCGATGGTTTCCGCTGTGAGCTGGCAATCGCGCTGGACGATGTCGAGGATATCGCGATCGAAACGATCCAGTCTTTCCATATCTGTTCCTTCGGTCCTTCTGGTGGCTAATTTGCTGGTGGCTAATTTGCCCTCTGAGATAGGCATTGCGTCATATTTGATGCGTTAGAAACGAATTTCTGCATAATTTACCCAAAATGATCAGAATTTGCGCGCAAAAACAGCGTGTCTTAGCGATATTCTCCGCAAATTGCTTTTCACTGGAACCACGCATGACAGAACCGTCCCTCCAAGCACTTCAGGTGGATAATCTCCACAAGAGCTTTGGCCAGCATGAAGTCCTTAAAGGTGTTTCGGCGAAAGCCAGCAAGGGCGATGTCATTTCGATCATTGGTTCCTCGGGCTCCGGCAAGAGCACCTTTCTTCGCTGCATCAACCTACTGGAAATACCGGATCGTGGACGCATCGTTGTGAATGGCGAGGAAATCGCCTGGAAACCTAGTCGCGGCGGACAGATGCAGCCGAAGAGCTGGCGGCAGATCGAGAGGCTGCGCAGCGGTCTTGGCATGGTCTTCCAAAGCTTCAATCTCTGGGCACATCGGACCGTGCTTGAAAACGTCATTGAAGCCCCGGTGCATGTCTTGGGCGTTCCGCGCCGCGAGGCTGTCGAGAAGGCGGAAGCTCTGCTCAACAAGGTCGGCCTCTACGAAAAGCGCCATGCTTTCCCCGCCTTCCTCTCCGGAGGCCAGCAACAGCGAGCCGCAATTGCCCGTGCGCTTTGCGTCGATCCCGCCGTGATGCTCTTCGATGAACCAACCTCGGCGCTGGACCCGGAATTGGTCGGGGAAGTGCTTAAGGTCATCCGCGACCTCGCCGAGGAGGGCCGAACCATGCTGCTGGTCACGCATGAGATGCGCTTTGCCCGCGATGTCTCCAGCCACGTTCTTTTCCTGCATCAGGGGCGGATCGAGGAGGAGGGGCCGCCGAAACAGATCTTCGATACTCCCCTCAGCGCCCGGTGCCGGGAATTCACCGGAATGCTCGTCCACTGATCCACACCGCCATCACAAACAACCTCATCTGGAGACTTCTGCCAATGAAACTGCTGCCCATCCTTCTTGCCGGCGCCACGCTTGTCGTTTCCACTATCACTGCGCAGGCCGAGGTTCGTTTCGGCATCATGAACGAATCTTATCCGCCCTTCTTCGCCAAAGACGCTTCGGGCAAGTGGCAGGGCTGGGAAATCGATCTGATGGACGCCGTTTGCGAGCAGATGAAGGAGAAATGCTCGATCGTGGAGCTCTCCTGGGATGGCCTCATTCCGGCCCTTCAGAGCAAGAAGTTCGACGTGATCTGGTCGTCGATGTCCAATACCGTAGAGCGATCCAAGGTCATCGACTTTACCGACAAATATTACAACACACCCAGCACACTGATCGGCCCGAAGGATGGAAAGCCCGGTGCAACTGCCGATGACGTGAAAGGCAAGACCATCGGCATTCAGGTGTCCACCATCCAGTCGGATTATTACAAGAAGTATTTTGCCAACGTCGCAGAGCAGAAGACCTACCAAACCCTCGACGAGGCGTTTCAGGATCTGGCAGCCGGTCGCATCGACTATGTCTTCGGCGATTCTCTTGCTCTTGATGCCTTCCTGAAAAGCGATGGCGGCAAGGATTGCTGCGCCAAGATGGGCGATGTGGCTGACGACAAGGAAATCCTTGGAGCCGGCGTTTCCGGTGGTTTGCGCAAGGAAGACACAGAGCTGAAGGCGAAGCTCAACGCGGCGATTGCGGCAGTCCGCGCCAGCGGCAAGTACGACGAAATCACCAAGAAGTATTTCGACTTCGACATCTATGGCGCGAAATAAGCGAACCGAACGATGGTGGCCACCCAGCAAACCATTTTGGAGCTGCTTTCCCCCTATCCGCCAGGATGGGGGGGCGTGCTGTTGTCGGGTGCCGCCTCCACGATTGCCATTTCCGCCGGTGCTTTTCTGATCGGCCTGGTGCTCGGCACTGCAGGCGCTCTCGGCAAGCTTTCCGGCAACAGGCCGCTTTGCCTGATACTTGATCTCTACACGACAGCGATCCGCGCCATTCCGGAGCTCATTCTGATCGTCGGTCTCTATTATGCCGGAACGGATGGGCTCAACCGGCTTCTGGCCGCCGTCAATCTGCCCACATTCGAGATGAACGGCTTCGCGGTCGCAGTCGCAGTGCTCGGCTTCGTGCAGGGTGCCTACATGACGGAAGTGCTGCGAGGCGCGATCCTCGCCATCCCTGTCGGTCAGATCGAGGCGGCAAAGGCGTTCGGCATGAGCCCCACGCTACGTTTTCGCCGTGTCGTGCTTCCCGCATTGCTGCCGAACGCCCTGCCGGGCCTTGCCAATCTGTGGATGTCGATCACCAAAGACAGCGCGCTGGTTGCCGTCGTCGGCTACCAGGAGCTGGCGCTCGCCACACGCCTGGCCGGGGCGAGCACGAAGCATTATTTCATCTTCTTTCTCGCCTCTGCCCTTCTTTACCTCGCGCTCACCCTCGCCTCCAACGTCGTCTTCAACCTGATCGAACGCCGGCTGCGGCGCGGTCAGCCGAAGCTCGCCTGAGGAGCGCACGACATGACCTTTTCATGGATCGTCTCCTATTGGCCGCTTCTATTGGCCGGCGCGGGGCAAACGATATCGCTGCTGGTAATCTCGGTCGTCTTCGGCTTCATCCTCGCAATCGGCCTTGCCTTCGCGCAGGTCAGCGGTGGTCCAGTTGTGCGATATGCCGCTCGCGCCTACTGCACTTTCTTCCGCGGCACGCCCCTGCTCATCCAGCTTTGGCTTCTCTATTACGGCGTCGGATCGCTGCTGCCGATGATCCCGGGCATCCGTCAGAACCTGTTCTGGCCGATCCTGCGTGAGGGCTTCTTCTTCGCGGCTGTGAGCTTCACGCTGAACTATGCGGCCTATGAGGCGGAGGTGCTCCGCGGTGCCTTGCTTGCCGTTCCGAAGGGCGAGCTGGAGGCCGGCCGCGCATTCGGCATGCGTCCCTTCACGCTGACGCGGCGCATCTGGCTGCCACGCGCCATTCGTATTGCGCTGCCGACAATCGGTGGCGAGATCGTCATGCAGCTCAAGGCGACACCGCTGGCCTTTACCGTCACGGTCATGGATCTCTACGCCGTCGCCAGCAAGGTGCGTCAGGACACGCTGCTCGTCTATGAGCCGCTGATCGTCGTCACGGTCTTCTATCTCATTCTAACGGCCATCATCGCCCGAACCTTCCGCCGCCTGGAGGCGCAGGTGCCGGTGCGACGCTAACGCCACAATGCAAAAGGAAGGCCATGCCCTCACGGCTGCTTGAAGGCTTCTGCCGAACTCGCAGAGACCGACCGTCCGATCTGGAACCGCCGGCCGTCGATACAGGAATCGTGCGGCCAGACTTTGATACCCGCCTAATCCATTCTGGGAGATCCGTTTATGAGCAAACTCCGCATTCTTGACGGCGGCATGAGCCGCGAACTCATGCGCCTCGGCGCCGAACTGAAGCAGCCGGAATGGTCGGCGCTGGCGCTGATCAATTCGCCCGACATCGTCCGAAAGGTGCATGAGGAATTCATCGCCGCCGGCTCGGAAGTCGTCACGACGAACAGCTACGCACTCGTGCCTTTCCATATCGGCGACGAGCGCTTCCGGAAGGAAGGTGCAGAGCTCATTGCGCGCTCGGGCCAACTGGCGCGTGAAGCAGCCGATGCCTGCAGCGATCGCAAGGTGCTGGTCGCCGGTTCGTTGCCGCCGATCTTCGGCTCCTATGAACCGGAGAATTTCGATCCTTCGCGCGTACAGGATTATCTCAAGGTACTGGTCGAAAATCTCAATCCCTATATCGATGTCTGGCTCGGCGAAACCCTCAGCCTGGTCGCGGAAGGAGAAGCCGTACGCACCGCGGTTGCGGCGACCGGCAAGCCGTTCTGGATCTCGTTTACGCTCGCGGATAATGCGACGCAGAGAAACGGCAGCGAACCGAAACTGCGCTCCGGCGAACGGGTCGAGGATGCGGCGATCTGGGCTGCCTCTTCGGGAGCAAGCGTGCTCCTGTTCAATTGTAGTAAGCCGGAAGTGATGCGGCCGGCAGTCGAAACCGCAGCCCGGGTGTTCAAAGGTAAAGGTGCTACGCTCGAAATCGGCGTCTATGCCAACGCCTTCGAAGGCGAGCAAGGCGATTCTGCTGCCAACGAGGGCCTGCACGACACCCGCGACGATCTGAATGACGATGTCTATTCGCGCTTCGCCTGTTCATGGGTTGAAGCAGGCGCAACGATCGTCGGTGGCTGCTGCGGCATCGGCACCGGCCATATTCACCGGCTCAGACAGGCATTGCTGGGCTGATACGCGCACGGCCTGAGGCGTCCGTCTGGGTGGATCCGAATTGGGACGAGGATGCAAAGCGTGGCGGTGCTGAACAAGCTCAACTTTCTACACGGACGCCCGGAATGGTCGCAGTTCACGCGGCAGCCTCTCGAACCAGCTTCGGAAGTGCCGGCGGCGCATGTCGAGAAAGGGGAGACCGAAGACATCGACTATGATCCGGTCGTCCTGGAGCATGCGAAAGCCGTCTTTGTTGAACCTACCTTGTTCATGCACCGGCACAGCTCTGCAATCGCGGCCACCGAGGACCGGCCGATTGCCGATCCTGTCTCGGCTGCGCGTGGCACCTGAGACGGTTGCTGACCTCAGGGGGGAGCACACGGGGGTTGTTCGGCCGCAAGGGATTGCAGTCACGAGAGCAGGCTTTGGCCTGGGTCGGGTCGCTGCGTAAGGTGATTTCCGGGGCACGTTGGGCGGCGGCATGAAGCTGCAGATCCAGGCGAGCGGTGATTTGGCAGCGGGTCTGACGGCTTCGATCTCCCGGAAGACGAAACGAACCGATTGGATCTGGAATTTTCGGCTGCGGCAAACATGGTGGCTGAGGTCGGCGGCGTTGCGATTGATGCGGGTGGCGTCGGGCAAGTGAATGATTCTAAGGCTGGTGCGGCCGCGCTCGCTGACCTCAAGGCGGCGCTTGATCCATCGGTAGCGAAACCGAGGAGAACAACGGGTTCGTCGTTTCAGGCTGACCAGTTGGACAAAGAGCGGCAGCTTGCCATTGGCGCAGCGAGTTCGCGTTTATCCAAACGACTCCCCGGGGTGCTGTGCCTGGAGGGAACGGGCCGTCCTTCGACGACGAACGAAGGCAGGAGCGATAGCCCTCTTCAGGAGGGCGCCGCCGAAAGCTCGAGAAAAGCCTAAGCGTCGGATCGCTAAAGATGCGAATTGCGCTTTCGAGGATCGAAGCAAAGTGGGTTTTTACTCAGCAGGAGCGACTATGTGTCGGGAAGCGAATAGCGAGTGAGAATCGCACTGTCATTTCCATCTGTCACTTCGATGACTTCGTTGACGATATCCTCCGCCCCAACCAAATCCTGCAGAATGAGGGCAAACAATTGTCGCTGCAGGAAAGGAAGCACCTGCGGGATGATGATCACGAAGGCCGCATGCAGTTCCAGACATTTGGGTTCACTTCCATCGATTTATTTTCGTGATGGGTTCGATTATTAGATGAACTGTTTTATACAATTTTTGCCATCACCGACGAACGACGGTTGGTTGAACAGAACGCCCTTGGATATCGCCATAGCCATCCGGATGACGGAATGAGGATGGCGGCTGTTAGGCAGCTGAGGATATCCTAGATTCTTGCGGCAATATCCCGTTTCCGCCGAGCATAACGGCCGAAGTCAGTCAGGGGCTTGAGAAGCAGCGGCATACACGAGAAGAAGTTGTTTCGTGAAAAGCCGTTCGTTTCTCCGCTTTTAATTAATAGGGACGAAGCAGAGATAAATCAGAAGCTGTACAAGCGGCATTGAATTGCGTGGTACGATTTTCGACATCGAGCGCGGATCATCGATTGGCCTATTGCTTCACTTGACTTGCGATGAGTAACAGCGGACAAGGACATCCACTGCTGGAGTAAATACCCTTGGCTAACGAAGAACAGATTGTGAGCGCCGAAACGGCGAGCGCGCAAGCAATGTCTGGACCTGCGCCTTCGACGAATTCGACGAAATCTCGGCGCAAGAAGACGAGTGCTGAACCGACACCTGCTGTTGGCAAGGCCTCGCGAACGAGATCCAAACGGTACAGCGGCCAAGACAAGGTCGAGATGCTTGGTCAGATCGACGCTCAGTTAGCAAACGGTACGACGCTGAAGGATGCCGTAAAGAGCCTCGGGATTTCCGATCAGACCTATTATCAATGGAAGAAGGCAGCCAAGTCGGCAGATAAGGTCGAGGCGACGCCTGCTGGCGAAGTCGACGATCTGGCCGAATTCACAGAGCTCGAGGCGGAGAACGCTCGTCTGCGAAAGCTGCTGGCCGAGAAGTTGCGTGCCGAGAATGCGGAGCTCCGCCGGCGGCTGGGCCTTTAAGTAACTCAAAACGGTCATGCCGAGCACCGAATGAAACCTAATCGCAATTTCGTGGTCGAATACAAAACAAATCGACGGCCGCTCAAGACCCAAACCAACTCAATCTGGGGCAACACGGATCTCAAAGCGTTGGTAGAGGAGATCGAGAGCGAAACGTCCTTCCCATCTGGCGCTCCATTGCCGTTAGAACCGCCTTCGGTGGGCTGCCCTGACATCCCGCTGGAACCGGCTCCGTCGGTACCGGTCTTTGACGACGTTGGTCCAACCGACAGCCAAGACCAAGCTAAGTCTCAGAACAAGGACACCGCGGAAGCGCCACCGGCAACCGAACCGTCGGTGCGGCCGACCGGTGACGCCGCGCCGAAATCAAAGCCTCCACGTGCTGAGGGAAACAACACTCGCCGGCCGAACGTCATCGCTGCAGCAGGTCCCACCGCTTCGATGCCCGAGACTGCCATCAACGTTGGCCTTGCCAGAGCGGATATCGTCACTCCGGCCGATCTAGCGACCCTCGAGGCCGAGAACAGACGGCTCAGAGCAATGTTGACGGAGAAACTCCGAGCTGAGAACGCCAGGCTGATCGCGATGCTGCAACGGTTTGGCATCGCCTAGCCGGGCGTTTTCCGTGGATCATCGCCGTTGGTTCGTTCTTCACGGATCGTCCCGTCGCTTTATGCAAAACGGCTTGAGCCAGCGAACCTTTGTCGTGATGAGGGTGGCCTGCGGCCGTTACGGCACTCTTCGCCTCGGCTTGGGCGTGACAGACGCGAGCGAATCTGCTCCTTCCTAATCAGGATATTTTGGAAGGTGCTAATATGGATGGAGCAGAAAACGACCTGCGTTTGATCGCCGTTATGCGGCGCTACTTTGCTGTTAAGGAGGAGCTTGTCGGTTTGAAGTCCGCGCTTGAGGACAAACGAAAGCTGGCCGGAATTGCGGTCGGAGAATTTTATCACGTGCGCGCCGAAACCGAACATGCAGACGATGTCAGTCGGACCGTCACGCTAAGACGGGAGATGGAGTTTCTGATGAGCCTCGCCGAAGGCTGGTCGAGGGGAGACGTCATTCATCTCGGCGCACCCGCCGATTGATCCGGCACAAGCCAGATATTCAGAAGGCAGAATCGCTCCGGTGCAATCAGCCGCTGCCCTGGTTTGGAAGGGCTGAGCGCGGATCGTCGCCCGCAAGGACGAAGATCGCGAAACCTTCTCGCGTCGCCAAGGCTTCTCGAAAGGTGAAACTGCCAAGGCGATCGAGATGGTCTTGTCCGAAGAGGGACGACCGCCGGAATCGGTCCTATGCCGACGTCGGCCAAGACCGAATATGTGGAGTTTATGATTGTGCCGATCACGCTGTGCTAATTGCCGTCAGGCCAATTAAATCCAACTGATTTGGTCGGCATGATAAGAGCTCGTTCGACCGAACGAGAACGTGTTATCTTTGGACATTCTCTGCTCTAAGCTACGCAAAGAGAGTTGTGTGGCACGGTCGATTTGACCGGTGAGCGGCGAAGAAGTTGAGCGTGAGATTAGGCGTATCAAGCAACGCTTGGCGGCTTTGGACGCCGAGAGGAATGAGCTTGAGCGCACCCTCTTGTCGCTTGAGCAGAAATGGCGGTCGCATGGATGTTTTCCCTGTCTGGAGGGGGAACCGAAAGACAACCAGGTCGGGATATTCTCCGGCGGCCTGTCTCCTGCGGCGCTCGAATGGCCCGGAAATCCGGGCCATGTGGCGTGTCTTTTACTGCGAGTGAACGATAAAATACGCTTGTAAAGGATCGGTTACTGACGTCTCCTGAGCAAATGCCAACAACTATTGCCTTGAGGGAAGACGTGGACTATATATCCTAAAGTATCTATATCAATCAGGATATGAAATGACGGAATGGAAGGTCGAATTTCATGACCGCTTCAAAGGCGAGATCACAGACCTTCCAGCCGATGTCCGGGTGGAGTTGCTAGTGCATTTAGTGCTGCTTCGCGAGAAGGGCTTTCGACTGGGACGACCTGAGGTCGACACCCTCGACGGCTCCAGACACGCGAACATGAAAGAACTGCGCGTTAAGGTGTTGAAGGCGCAATGGCGGTTCGCTTTCGCCTTCGATCCGGAGCGAAAGGCTGTGGTTCGCTGCGGTGGTGCGAAGAGCGGTGTGAGCCAGAAGCTCTTCTATAAATGGCTGATCGATCTGGCGGACAACGGTACGACGAGCACTTGAGCGAGTTGGAGAAGAGACATGGATGATCTCGATAAGCTAATGCAGACGCTGCCTGAGGATGAACAGCGCGCCGTTGCGAAACGTGCCGACGAGCTCGTCACGGCGCACAATCTGCGGGAATTGCGGGCACTTGCTGGGCGAACACAAGAAGACGTTTCTGCTGCGACCGGTTTCAAGCAGACTAACGTCTCAAGACTGGAGAAGCGGGCCGACATGAAGCTATCAACGCTTCGAGATTATGTCGAATCGCTCGGCGGCACGTTGAAAATCGTTGCGGATGTCGCGGGCAAGAAGGTTGATCTGTCCAGCATCGCGGAGCGCTCGCGGCACGGTTCAAAGGTCTGAGCTGCCGTCGTCACCAGAGCAGAGACTCCATAGCCTCGCCATCTTCGCCGGAAGGGCAGGTGCATGTCAGAGAGCCACAGCTACAACATTCGAGTAGCCCGCCCGCTTCTACGCGTCGCGTTGTTATAGTAGGTCGATGCCTGCTGCACCGACCGATGGCGCGACTGCTCCATTGCCTCGGGTAGGGGGATGCCGCGATTGGCAGCCTCGGTCAGATAGCCGGATCTCAACCCGTGCGCTGAAAACTCCCCAGCCTCCAGCCCCGCCATCTTCACCCGCTGCTTGACGATATCATTGACCGCCTTCGGGTCGAGCGCGCGCCGAGAAATATTGCCCCAGCGGTCGATCGCCCGAAACACACTGCCGCTATCGATCTTCGCGGCCGCCAGCCAGGCGTTCAACGCGTCGACGGGCCGGCCGGTGAGATAGACGACCTCGTCCTGGCTGGCGCCGGAATTTTTTGTGCGGCCGAGGTGAATGGAGAGCGAGGGGAGGGGGACATCATCGTCACTTTTCACTGAAGGCTCGACCGTCAGCTGCTCGTTGCGCAGGCCGGCGACTTCGCTGCGCCGGCGGCCGCCGGAGGCGAAGGCAACTATCAGGATCGCACGGTCGCGGATATCGCGCAGGCTGTCGCCACTACAGGTCGACAATAGCTTGGCCAGCACGTCGCCGGTCACCGCCTTGGCGCTCTTGCGGCGGCGTTGCCGCGGCACGGCGCGCACGGCGAGACGAATGGCGGTCTTGAGGGCAGGGGAGGCAAAGACGCCGTCGAGACCGCGCCATTTCGTCAGCGTTGACCAGTTGGCGAGCCGTCGGCGCACGGTTTCGGGCGCGTGCGGCCCGGTTGACCTGAGAAAACCGGCACTTCTCAGTGCCTGGTTGACAGCATCAGGCATGCCATGATCGGCATCGCTCTCCCGCTTCGCGGGATCCCAGAGATGATGGGCGACGAATTTTAGCAGCAGCGCCTCCGGCGGTGGCCAGGGCAGGGGGGCGGCGGTCGACGCCAGCGACCAAGCTTCGAGATAGGCGAGGTCGGAGGTCAGCGCCCTGAGCGTGTTGTCGCCCATCCCGCGGTTGACGAGGTGTTTGAGCGTTTCGACGTCCTGGTCTGTCAACAACTCGGCGAGCTTGTCGCGCCGGTCGATCGGCAGCACCGCGGCGATCGTATCGAGCGTCTCTATACGTGTCGAAACTTGTCGCTGACGGTCAGTCGCCATGGGCGGACGGGCCGAGCACCGTTACCCCTTCGTTGCGGGTAGCGGTGGCAAGTTTGGAATTGCGGGATGGCAGCGTCGCTGCCGCTAGCGGCGAACGAGGGCCGGAGGACTGACTAGTGCTCATGCTCGATCGGTCCTAACAGGGGGATCCCTTCAGCGCCGGCGGCTTCCGCCAATCGGCGGTCGAGCGTGGCGAGCGGCAGATGCTCCAGCAGGGCCAGCGCAAGAGAGGCCGCGTCATAGGCACTGAGACGATACTTGCGCGACAGCCGCACCACCTCGATGTCGTCGCCCGGGCCTACGAGCTTCAACGGCAGCCCGCGGAATCGCGCCAAGGCAGAATGGACGAGGTCATCGGAAATCCGGCCACGTCGTTCGGCGCTCAACAGGATGCTGCGAATCTCGTGGCGCAGCAGATCTGGTGCCCAGGCATCCTCATCGGCCATGCGTGCCATCGCCCGTTCGGCGACCGTGTTTTCCTCGTCCGGCAGCAGCCAGGCGCCGGCGATCGAGGCATCGACGATGAAGGCCATCAGCGGCGGCCTTCCTGCTTCCACACCTGAATTTCCTCTTGCGTGACGGGCTTGGCCTGCGCGCGTAGCGCACGAACCGCCTCGATGGCGGCCAGGCGCTGACGACGCTCGTCGATGGCGACGAGGCGGGCGACCGGATCGTTGCCGCGCGCAATGACGATGTCCTCGCCGGCCTCGACACGCGCCAGCAGTTCGGACAAATGCGTTTTGGCCTCGGCGACCTTGACGGTGACGGTCATTGGTGGGTTCCCAGATGATATTGGCTTGCGGCGCTTGCCATCCGCCACTGCTAGAGATTAGGTGCACGCCGGCATCTGGTCAAGGGGTTGGCTATCTCACTTCCGATAATTGATACTTATCGGAAGTGATGCGAATAACTTGCTGTCATACCAAGTATGGAACACTAACTTTAAGATAGAGTTCGTTTAGCAAATCATTTACCATGAATTCAATGGCTTACAATCTTGCAAAAATCAGCATGACAGCCCTGATTGAGCCGGCTTTTCGCGCCGGTTGTGGCTTTTAGCTAACAATTTCAATTGAGGCGGTAAGCTAAAAATCGGACACCCGATTTTGACCTAACGCTTTCACGGCAAGGCAGGGCGGGGGCCTCAAAGCCCTGAGGCTTTGGTGAGGTTGACGCGAAAGCGGTCACGCCGGCGCTGGTATTTCCGCGTCATTTCAGCACTGGCATGGCCGAGCTGCTTCTGGACATAGCGCTCGTCGACCTCCGCGGAGGATGCCAGACCGGCGCGCAGCGAGTGACCCGAGAATTTTTCGGCGCGCTCCGCTTCGCTGAGGTCGCCCCTGACGCCGGCCGCGAGCGCCGTCTTCTTGACAAGACGAGCGACCTCGCGATCGTTCAGCCGATCCGGCCCAACATCCTTACCTTCACCCGTCACCCTGCGGAAGAGAGGACCCTTGGCAATCCGCGCGAACCTGATCCAGGTCTCGACCGCGATAACCGGGCAGGTTGCATCGGACGAGCCGCGGCCGATCTCGACCTCGCGCCATCCGGTCTTGCCGCGCAGGGTGACGAGCAGGCCCTTGTCAAGGATCTCGAGCCAGCCGCGCCCGTCCTCGGTCTGGTCGCGGCCGAGATCAAGGCCAACGATCTCCGAGCGGCGCAGGCCGCCGGCAAAGCCGATCAGCAGCATGGCGCGGTTGCGCAGGCCGCGCAGGCTGCCGCGATCCAGGGTTTCGAGCATGGCGATCAGTTGCTCCGGCAGCACCGCTTCCTTCTGGCGGGGTGGGGTGGCGTGGGTGTTGCGGATACCGGCAAGAACGGTGGCAATATGGCGATCCTTTCGATCGATCGGCATGCCGCGTTGCGTGTAGTTCCAGGTGAGGGCGGACAGCCGCCGTTCGATGGTCGACACAGAGTTGGCCTTCATACCACGTTCGGCGGTGCCGGACGCACAAGCGGTGATGTAGAGGCCGACGATTTGTGGATCGGCTGGAAGGGGCGTCAGGTTCGAGTGCCGACACCAGGCGGAAAAATGCTTCCAGTCGCTGGCATAGGCGCGGCGTGTGTTGGCGGAGCTGGCCGCCTCGACATAGCCGCGCGCGCGATCGGTGAGATCTTGCAGATGACCCGGTAGGCTGGACGCCGGCTGCGGGGCAGGGGAGGGCGGAGCCTTCAGCAGCTCCGTCTCAAGAACGATTTCGCCGCTATTCTTCATGCCGCCTCGACATCTGTCTGTTTGAAGTCGTTCCCCTTGAAAAGCAGCGGCTCGCCGGTCAGCGCGGCGAGGGCATAGGAGAAGCAGTCGCCGTAATTCAGGCCAGCAGGATGGCGACCCTTGCCGTAGCGGCGCCAGGCTCGGCGGGCCTGGTCAGCATGCTCGGAGGTCACTGCAACGACCTCCAGATTGGTCTTGTGCAGCCAGAGATCGAGTTCTGCTCCGCCTGCCTCGCCGAAGCGTCCCTCGATGACCATCGCGGCTTCGACGAGCGTTGCCGCCGAAATCAGCCGGACGGGATCGTCGGCAACGCGTTCGCTGTAGTAGAGGGCATCCGGTTCATTGAAAAAGATCGCGACGATCGCTGACGTATCGATCACCATCAGTTCGGAATACCGTTGTCGTCGTAACCGATGATTTCATCCGGACTGCGATCATCGAGAACCGGCAGAGCGCTCAAGCGTCGCCGCATCGCCTCCATGTCGTCGAGGAGGGCAGCCTTCTTCGCTTGCGATCCCATACGCTTGAGGCGCTCTTCCAGCGCGCGCCGCGTCGCGATGGTGATGGTTTCGCCGGTGCGCGCAGCGAGCGCGCGCGCGAGCTTCTCCGTCTCGGGGTCTTTGATGCTCAGCGCCATTGCAGGTGTCCGGGTTCCTTGATATATATAATCTACCTAATGACCTGCGACGCAGGCGACACCTGCGGACGCGAATTCTGGCGACGCTCAGCCCGGCAAGCATGCGCTAACGGGGTTGAGGACCGCGAAAACGGCCATTCCTTATATAAAACACAATACGTCCGATAAGGCAAGATTATTGGACATTATTCCCTGTCGACGAGCTGCGATCCGACCCGAGACCTGGGAAGCGATCAATCGGGCGCTGCTGTCGAGCGCTCGGCAGGCGAAGCTGGAAGACGGCACGGTCGTGCGGCTGGACAGTACAGTGACCTCGGCACTCATGCACGAACCGAGCGACAGCAGCCTGCTGTGGGATGCCGTGCGGGTCATGGTGCGCCTGCTGAAGAAGGCAGATACCTTGGTCGGCGCCGGCCTGGCATGGCGCGATCATTGCCGCGCGGCCAAGAAGCGTGCCCGCGAGATCCAGTTCACACGCGGTCAGCCCAATCGGGTCCGGCTCTACCGTGAGCTGATCGCGATCGCCTGCGCGACCTTGGCATACCTGAAGCAGGCAACCGAGCGACTGGCAGCGGCGAGCAATCCGCTCGTCCAACTCTGGCAGGCCCAGGTTTGCCGCTATCGACCGCTGATCGAACGCATCATCAAACAGAGCGAGCGGCGAGTACTGGCGGGCGAGAAGCTGCCGGCGGGCGAGAAGCTGGTAAGCCTGTTCGAACCCCATGCCGATATCATCGTCAAAGGTAGCCGCGAGACCGAATACGGCCACAAGCTCAACCTGACCACCGGCAGAAGCGGCATGATCCTCGATCTGGTGATCGAGGCAGGTAATCCGCCCGACAGCGAGCGGCTGCTGCCGATGCTGGAGCGCCACATCGCCGTCTATGGAAACGCGCCGCGGCAGGCGGCGGCCGACGGCGGCTTTGCCAGTCGCGGCAACCTGGCCACAGCCAAGACCTGGGGCGTTCGCGACATGGCATTCCACAAGAAAGCTGGCCTCAAGGTCGAGGACATGGTCAGAAGCAATTGGGTCTATCGCAAGTTGCGCAGCTTCCGCGCCGGTATCGAAGCCGGAATATCATGCCTCAAGCGTGCCTACGGCCTGGCACGCTGCACCTGGCGGGGCCTTGACCACTTCAAGACCTACGTCTGGTCCTCCGTCGTGGCTTACAACCTCGTCCTCTTCATCCGCCTCAAACCGACCTGAACTCCGACCAGCTTTTAGAATTGCGCCGTCGCTACAATGCCGGCCTCGTGGCGTACGCCTCAGCGCCGCCAACTGTATACTGCCCAATCACAAGCGTTCATGATCCTGTCCGTCGCCCCAAAACCACTCTCACCGCCAAGGACAAACCCTTGTAAACGCGCCTAAATACGCGTGTTTGTGGACGGAAACTAGCTATGCACCCGTTCCCGGATTGCCTCGATTTTCTCCCTGTCTGCACAAAGAAGGATTTGGCGGATATCATGCGCTTTATGCAGCCAGCGACCGTAGTGTCGAAGGCGATCGAAGGCCGTCCCTGAAGAGCTCAGACCGGGAATGTCGAAGTTGTACTGCTCAGCGACATACTCGCACACGCCAAGAGCTTGTTCGGGCGAGGGGAGATCGCCAGTACCGGCAATCATCTGTCGGACCCTGCTTGTCATGAAGTCAGATAGCCTGAAGGGCCCCCCTGGAACTACAGAGGGCGAATGCCAGCTGACTTCATCGCCGGAGGCGCTAAAGGCGTAGAAGTGGCGGTGTGTGCTTACTCTCTCGTGCGGAGCGATCGAAATATGGTTCCTTAGAAAAGGCTGGAAGGCGTAGCGGCTCAACCATGCGCGATGCCCGACATCAGACAATAGTTCGGCGCGTTTCCATATCCAGGGGTCATCAAGGTGCTTCTTGCCGGTCAGCAAATCGACAAAGTAGCGCTCCTTGTCCAAGTGTAGTGGCGCGACGTAGATCGCGTGACTGCTTTCAGGTCTGTGATGATCCAGAAGTATGTTGTGCTGAAAATCGCTGGCGTGCTCGGCCATAGCGCGAAGACCAAAAAAGAGTGTGGGATCGTCTGACAGCATATGGTCTCGACGAAATCGACGGACAGATTGCATCTTGTCCTCAACTACGCGGCGCTTTAGCTGTTGCGGAGGAAGCGGCTGCAGACCCTGCGACTTTTTGAATTGTATGTAGATTGGTACGGTGACCGTCGAAAAGCTTGTCGGCACCCGTTTCTTGCTCGTCGATATCAAGAAGCCGAAAGGGCATCTCGTTTGAGCACCAACCTAGATAAAACGACACATCCGCTTCGATCTGCTTTTCCGAAAGCTGGCTTTTTAACAAGTACGATGGGGACATGCCGTTACTCTTGACTAAGTGATCTGATCGCTGCCGGAGAGAACTCGACAACTTGCTTGTTAACAAAGCTGAAGCTGGCGGTGCTGTGCACTATTCTGCGACATCGGGAAAGCCGGTAAAATTTGATCGAAACTTTCGCAGTGCGGAATTCTGTGGCGGGCCTCAATTCAGCCGTTACTTTAAAGACTGGTATATCTCTGCGGTTGAGCAATTTCAGCGCGTTAGCCCGATGGGTCTCGAACATGATCCTCGCGGCCGAATTTGTCGTGAGCAAGATAGTTCCCCGGACGCCAAGGCCGCTCGGCTGGCGATTATTGCCGTGCCTCGCGTGCATGGTCGTACAACCGCGCGCAAGCCTCATCCATGGCCGACCTCGCGGTTGCGTCCGATGGCGGCGCGACTGGCCATTGCCCCTCTGGATCTATCCAGGCCTTGATGAAGTCGGAGAGGATTTCCAATGCCGCGCTATCGTCGGTCAAGCCGAATCCCGTTATGGCGTCGTCTATTCGCGCGGCCACTGCGGGATACATATCAGTATCTTGGGTTCGCGTGTCCTCGTAAATTGCCACCCAGACCAAGCCCAGTCCCGCGGCAATCGCCCGACGCTCGAGCTCGATCTCGTCTTGCGAGGGCCTTTCACTGGTTGGCGCCCAGGATCGGCGGCGAGCTCGCCCATCACGTAGCACGTTGCAAAGCGGTCCGCTTCCCTCTCCTCATCGCGGCTTTGTTGCGCCGTCCAGGCACGATCATCATGGCCCGAAACGATATGACCGACTTCATGTGCAAGAATCCATTCGATCGCTCGGAAGAAGAATATGTCGCCGGCGATTAACCTATCTGACCCGAGGTCGGGTTTCGGGAAATAGGTGTTCCATCGGTGGCCCCGCGGCTTGACCAGCGCCCTCGCCTCGTGGATGAAATGGTAACCGAGTTCCGCCTCCGAACCTTCCACGAAATCCAAGCGAGCCTGCCCGGAGCGACGGGCGTTGAACATCGCTGCACACAAGCGGCCAACGCCCTGCGACATGGCCCAGAGGCTGGCAATTCCGTGCCAGTCCGCCGTTACCGAGGCCTCGCTTGGCTTGCACTTGAAAAGCATCGACGAGTGCTCCTCGGTGAACTCCAGCTTGGGAGGAGGATTAACGCTCGACGCTGCGACAATTCTATCGAAGATCGTTTGGATCCTTGCTTCGTAGCCAATGAAGAGGTCTGAAAAATTCGGCAGCGTGTCGCCCATAAATGTCCCGTCTTCCATGACTTACTGCTCCTGGGTTATTTCTGGTGCGCCTGAGTCCGCACGTAAAAATTGGTCGATCCACCATCGTCCAGCAAGATTTTGGACGGCTCCTCGGCAGAAAGCCATAATCGTAGCACGCTGCGATCATCTCTCTCTGGAGCAGCTGACTGGCCGCCGCAAAGGAAGGCTTCTTGCTCGCTTTCCGTCAATTCCGCCCAGAAGCCATCGGTGGCAAGAAGAAGCGTGCCGCTGGCCTTCTTTTCTGCGAGGACGTCTGGGGCCATGAACTCCCTGGAACGAAAACTCTGGGTGAGAAGGTGCCTCGTGGGGGATCTTGCGATGGCATCGAGAGGCATGTCCGCCAGGGCGTTCGCAAGGGTATGTGGCGTGACTTGCCAGTGTACCTGGCCGTCGTGCCTGCCAAGAAGGCAATCTCCTGAGTGGAGAACCGTCAAGGAGCCTGTGTCCGTTACGTGAAAGAGGATAATGCTGGCGGAACCCCTTGGAAACGATTTGCGAAGGGCTTGATGAATCTCCCGGAGCTTGGCTTGCATGAGCTCGTGGCCGCACGCATCGTCGGTTCCGGCAAACCAGTCGACGACAGCTTCGACGATTGCCCGTGCATATCCCCCGTTGTTCGAGCCGTTCGTGGCGCCATCAGCCACGATAGCAAGGAATTCGCCATGTCTCCCCGCGATCCCCGCATGGTCGCGATTGTCGTCGGTGCGCGTTCCTTTTTGGCTCAACCATCGGGCCTCGATTTTCATTGTGCGGGGCCATCCGCACAATGGCTTATCGAGACAAACCTGTCCCGGACGATTTCTACACGACCGGCGGGTCCGCGGATATTGCCATCGAGGAAATCGTCGAAGTCACCTTGATCGAGGAGCGCACGAAACTGTCCGGCGATGAAATTTCGAATGTCGTTGTCGGCCGCCGTGACCTCGGCAAGGAGCTCCTCCCTGCCGTCGACAATAAGGAGGATGTCTTCAGCGTCACGGCTCATGATCAAGTCGCCGTTTCCCCTTCCGGCATAGGCCTCGAGCTTCGTCGCAAGAAACATTGGCGGCGTCAGGATCCGGATCGCGAGGTCTTCCGAGAGCTGGTAGTGCTGTGCCGTCTCGATTCCACCCGCGTACCATCGATTTCCGAATCCGAGGATAGCCGGATCATCCGGCATGAAGTTGACAGTGAGCTTGCCGAGACGCATGCGGCAGATCACCGCCTCGTCAGCGGCCTCCATGAAGCCCCGATGTCGAAGCTCTTCCTGGAGCTGTGCCCAGGCGGGAAGGCCCGCCAGGTCAACGATCAGGTCGATGTCGTCTGTGGCACGCACATCCTCGAGCGTGACCGGATCAGTGATGAATAGCGCGGTCGTGCATCCGCCAACGAGGACCAGGCGCGAACGGAGGTCTTCGCCAAGGGCCGAGGCAACGGCTTTCATCATTTCCAGCAGTTGGAGCGCGGATCGCTGTCATTTGCTCATGATCCTTGACTTGAGGTGGTCGGTCGCGAGACCAACTTCCCGCTGGTTCCCGAGCCGGATCGCATCGACCAACGCGAGGTACTCATAGAGTGCGTCGTCCTTCAGGACTGCGTCCGGCACGGTCTTGAAGAGCGGCTCCACCGCCTGCCCCATCTCCCTTCCGTTGGCATAGGGCCAAACGTAGTTGTACGTCCCGCCGCTGATCAGGAGTTCCGTGAGCATAGGTGCGGCGAAAGCGGTCGGTACGCCGCGCTGCATCGGCCCAACTTGGGCGGGGAAGACGAACTTTAGCCCGGTGGTAATGAAGCCGAACAGGTTCCTTCGGCTCGGCCTAGGCTCGTTCTTGGCATTGTCTTTTCGAGCGATCCCTGACGCGACGCTGCGCTTGATCGACTGCGCTATTTCGGTCTTGCTGATCCCGAGTAGCGCCTCTAGGTTCCGAACAGAATACGGGTCTCCCACCACGGATTCCGATCGCAACTGATCAATGCCTTTGGTGAGTTCCTGCTCTTGCAGGCTTACCAGCTTTAGCAGGACGACGATATCTTGGCTCTTCATAAACACTGTCCTCTGTCCTAGGACTGAGGACAGTTAGCCCGAAGCAATGCGTGCTGTCAATCTGTGGGCGCCGCGCCAAGGATTGATCGTCTTGAAGCAAAGGGCTCGATATGACTCACACCAATGCATCGCCAAGGTGAAAGCTGGTGATGATCGAGGGGGCGATATTTTTTTCGAATCTATTAAGACCAGATTTTGAGCCGAAGCAATGCGCTTGGTCATCTCTCGCTGGCACAACCTCAAATACTATCTACAATCTCGGGAAAAGCGGAATGCACTTCAGCTGGAGATACCGCGTACATTTCCCGAGGAATCTAGCGGCTTTGGCCAGGGTGATTGCCACCGCAATTATGGCATGATGGAACAAAGGTCGGATGACGACGCCACATGTCGACACAAGAAAATCATACAATATCGACATTTCAACTAAGTGGCTGTTTTGTCGAGGTTTCGTCTGCCAAAATTACTGGTCAACGGTTCGAAACCCATCAAGGCGAAGATTGTATACCCGTAGGGGGTGGAAACTCTTCAGCGAAAGCAATCACGTCTTTCTCAAGCTCCGCGGGCTGCAACCGTATTTGCTTTTGAATGCTGTTGCGAGGTGCGCAGAGTCCGAAAACCCTGTCTCGAAGGCGATCTCGGTGATCGGCATCAGGCTGCTTTCAAGGAGGAAGCGGGCATATCTCAGCCGGGTCTCCAGGATGAAGCGTTTGGGCGTCATGCCGATATGCTCCTGGAAAAGCCGCGCGAACTGGCGCGGCGAAAGCCCAGCCGTTTCCGCCGCCAGTTCCGGCGAGACATCCCGTCCCTTGCGGCTTTCGATCAGCACGATTGCCCGCTGGATCCTGATGTCGCCGGCATCGCGGAAGGAGGAGGCACGCTCGTGGTCGAAGGCGCTCATGCTGCGCTGCTCGGTCAGGGAGAGCTGGTGGACGGCCTTGGCCGCGCGGTCGGGGCCGCAATGCCTGCGGATCAGCTCGGTCATCAGCGACAGGATCGATATGCCGCCGGGCACGGTGATGCGCCCGTTGTCGATCAGGAAATCATCACGGATGGAGAGCGGCTGGTTCGGAAAGGCGATCCGGAAATCCTCGGCATGAAACGGATGGATCGCGGCTTTGCGGCTGGTCAGCAGTCCTTCCTGCGCCAGCACGAAGGCGCCAGTGCAGACGCCGATGATCGTCACGCCGGCGGCAGCGGCCACGCGGATATAATCCCTGTGTGAGGTCGGCGCGGTGCGAAGGTGCGGCAGCAGGCCGCCGATGACGACGATGTAGTCGAAGTCGGTCGGGTTGATATAGGCGCCGTCGGATTGCACCCGGATGCCACAGCTCGCCACGGCTGACTGGCCCGGCTTTCCCATGATCGACCAGCGGCAATGCAGGGGCCGGGAGTTGTCGCCGAAATCGGCGGCGTGCCGCAGAGGCTCGATGACCCCCGTGAGCGACATCATCGGAAAGGTCGGCCACAGCAGGATGCCCACTGAAATATCCGGCTTTCGGTCGCGCGCGGACAGGAGCCGTTGTGCCCAGAGCCCATCGAGCCAGCTGACATAGTCGGTCTCCGGCTGGGCTATGGTATCCTGCGTGTTCGACGTCATGGTGCCTCCCTGGACCTTGCCACTGTACGTGTCGAATTTTCAAAGAAAAAGTCCGTTTTTTAAAATTCTATCGGCGACGGCGGTGGCAAGCTTGTCCTCGTTGAAGCAAGTATCCGGGGCGGACACCGCAACCGGATCGGGGAACTCAGACATCAAGGATCAGACAGATGGCACTTTCTCTTTCGAGAAGGCTGGTGGTGTGCGCGCTGCTGGCAGGCGGAAGCCTTTCCGCATTTTCCTCCATGGTACGGGCTGAAGAGCTGGCGGAAGCCGGCAAGCTCACGGTCGCCTTCACCGGCGACATGCCCGGCTCGGGCTGGCAGGACGGCAAGTTGATCGGTTACGACGGCGAGATCATGCAGCGGATCGCCGACAAGCTCGGGCTGAAAGTCCAGCCGGCATTGATGGAATGGTCCGGCACCATCGCCTCGGTGCAGTCCGGCCGGGTGGATGTCATGCTTGGCACCATGGGATGGACGCAGAAGCGTACCGAGATCATGTCGCTTTCGCAGCCGATCCATTATTTCAAGAACGGCATCATGCAGTCGACGAAGACCAGCTGGGACAAGCTGTCAGATCTGGAGGGCAGGAAGGTCGGCACGATCACCGGCTTCTCCTTCGTGCCGGAGCTGAAGAAAATCAACGGCCTGCAGCTATCGCTCTACGATACGGCGGATGCCGCCGTGCGTGACCTGATTGCCGGCCGCATTGACGCCGTCATCGGCGATCCGCCGGTCGTTTCCTATGCCATCAAGCAGAACCCGCAATGGAACATGCACTTCCTGGCCTTCACCGACAGCAATCCGAACTATCCACTGCTGACGGGGCTCGGGCAGGTCGTCTACGGCTTCAACAAGAAGAATGACGATCTGCGTAAGCAGGTGGACGCCATCATCAATGACATGTGGAAGACCTGCGAGATGAAGTCCATTGGCGAGCGCTACGGTCTCTCGGACGACGTCTGGTACACGCCTGCAGGCGAGAATTTCCGCGCCGGCGTCGATCGCCCGGCCGACTACAAGCTGCCCTCCTGCAAGACCTCGGGCTGAGAGCCGGTTCGATGGGAGCCCGAGACGGGCTCCCATCTGCTTCATCATCGCGGAAAGGAAGAACCGTGGCACCGCTCCTGAGCGTAACGGGCCTGCGCAAGAATTTCGGACCTGTCGAGGTCCTCAAAGGCATCGATTTCGACGTGAGGGCAGGGGAGAAGATCGCATTGATCGGCCCTTCGGGCTCCGGCAAGTCCACCTGCCTGCGCTGTCTCAATTTCCTGGAGAAGCCATCGGACGGCGAGATCCGCCTGGATGGCGAGCGGATCGGTGTACACAACGGCCGGATCATGGGGGATCGCCATCTCGCGCCGCAGCGCGCCGAGATGGGCATGGTCTTCCAGCTATTCAATCTCTGGCCTCACCTGTCGGTCACCGAGAATGTGGCCATTGCCGCCCGCAAGGTCCGCAAGCTCTCCGCCAAGGCCGCGCGCGAACTGGCGCTGGAGATGTTGGCGAAGGTACACATGACGCACCGCGCCGATGCCTCCCCTTTGGAGCTTTCCGGCGGCCAGCAGCAGCGCGTGGCAATCGCCCGGGCGCTCGCCCAGAAGCCGAAGCTCATGCTTTTCGACGAGCCGACATCCGCGCTCGACCCCGAGCTGGTGCACGAGGTGCTGAAGGTGATGGAAGAGCTGGCGGCCGAAGGACGCACCATGATCATCGTCACCCATGAGATCGCCTTTGCCCGCGATATCGCCGACCGTGTGCTTTTCCTGGATGGAGGGGCGATCGTCGAGCAAGGGCCGGCGCGAGATCTGATCCTTTCCCCAAGGGAGGCCAGAACCCAGGCTTTTCTGCGCAAGATCAGGCATTGAGGACCGCATCATGACGGCAATCGCGACATTCCTCATGGTGCTAGAGGGTCTCCTGCTCGGCGTCGGCGTGACGATCACCGTGACTCTGGGATCATTGGTGTTGGGCGTGACGCTGGGCTTCGCGCTCGCGCTGATCCGCCAGTTCTCGAACATCCGCGCCGCCAATGCCTTCATCGATGCCTATTGCGAGATCATGCGCAACGTGCCTGCGCTGACGCATCTCTTCATTCTCTATTTCGGCCTTGCCAGCATCGGCATCCGCCTGTCTCCCATGACGGCGGCGATCGCGGGGCTCGGCCTGATCGGCGGGGCGGTGACCTGTGACCTCTTCCGATCCGGCTTTGCAGCCCTGCCCAAGGGACAGCGCGAGGCGGCCCTTGCCGTCGGCTTAAGCCCCTACCAGACGATCTTTTCCATCCTCACGCCACAGGCGCTGCGCATCGCGCTGCCTTCCCTTGGAAACTATGCCGTGCAGCTCCTGAAGGACACGTCGATCGTGTCTGCCATCGCCGCACCCGAAGTCATGTTCTATGCGCGCTCCATGGTGACCTCGTCATTTCAGACCACGCTGATCTACGTGACGGCGGCCGGACTTTACCTACTTCTTGGTCTGCCCCTGATGCAGGCTATCCGCCTGCTCGAGCGTCGCGTCGGGAGATTGAGCGCATGACCAGTTTCTTCCAGCCCTTCGATGAATATGGTGCCGAGTGGCTTCCGCTGCTGCTGGATGCCATGCGCATTACCACGCTTCTGTCCATCGGTGCATTTGTCCTTTCGTTGGTACTCGGCCTCATCCTCGCCATGTGCCGCAATGCCCGGTCGCCACTGCTGCGCCAGTTCGCGGCGCTCTATGTTACGGTCGTGCGCGGCGTCCCGCTGCTGGCGTTGCTGTTCCTGCTCTATTTCGGCCTGCCGGGGATCGGCATCACCTTCGACGCATTCACCGCCGGCGTCATCGGCCTGGCCCTGGCCTTCGCGGCCCAGGTGGCCGAGCTTTTCCGCGCCGGTCTGGCAGCGATCCCGAAAGGCCAGCGGGAGGCGGCCCTTGCCGTCGGCATGACACCGGCGCAAAGCTTTGTCTTCATCATCCTGCCGCAAGTCGTGCGGGTCATCCTCTCGCCGCTGGTCGTCACCTTCGTTTCGCTACTCAAGGACTCGTCCCTGACATCGCTGATTACGGTCAACGAGCTGATGCTGACGGGAAGGGCTATGTCGACCGAGTATTTCCTGCCGCTGCAGATCTTCCTGATGGTCGGCCTCTGCTATTTCGTCATCGCCTGGCCTTTTTCGCTGCTCTCCCGGCGCCTGGCCGTTGCGAGCGCCCGCTGAATTCATCCTTGCAAGAGACAAGACAATGACGGTTTCGACCCAAGATACCGGCGTACCGCGCCTGCCCGTGATCCTGATGACGCCGGATCTGACAATCCAGCCAGGCCCGTGGAGCGAGCGCCAATATGTCGTCCGCGCCAATTACATGGAAGCGATCCGCAAGGCTGGCGGGGTGCCCCTAATCCTACCCTACGAGGAGGAGACTATCGACGCCGCGCTCGCCCTTGCCGATGGCGTAGTGATCACGGGCACGACGCCGGGCGTGGAAGTCGAGCCCCAGAGGCGGGACTTCGAGAGGACGCTGGTCGGCCGGGTTCTTGACGCGGGCAAGCCGCTGCTCGGCATCTGCCACGGCATGCAGCTGATCGGGGAACTCTTGGGGGGCACCTTCGTCGCCGCTCTGCCGAAGACGGATGCCGAGGTCATTTCACACAAGCCGAGTGAAATCCCCGATCATCTTGCGCATGCGGTGCTGCTCGATCCAAAGAGCGAACTCGCCTTGTTACTCGGAGAGACCAAGACATCGGTCAACAGCCTGCATCTGCACCGACTGAGCGGAGAGGGGCGCTTTCGCGTTGTTGCACGCGCGCCGGATGGGGTTATCGAGGCATTCGAGGGGCTGACACCGACATTCTGCCTCGGGGTGCAATGGCATCCGGAATACGGGCTGACGCGCTTCGACCAGGCAATCCTGCAGGATTTCGTCGCGCGCTCCACGGCCCGGCATGAGAGGCTCTGACCCATGCGGATCGCAGTCATCGGGGCGGGTGTCGTGGGTGTCGCAACGGCTTATCTTCTGGCCCGTGAGGGCCATGAGGTAACGTTGATCGATGGCGCTTGCGAGCCGGGCAGGGGAGCAAGCGCCGGCAATGCGGCGCAGCTGTCCTGGGCCTATGCCGATGCCATGGCGTCCCCCGCCCTGCTGCGCCATCTGCCGACGATCATAGGCGGTCGGGACCCGGCCTTTCGTGTCCGGTGGCGGCTAGATCCCGATTTTCTTCTCTGGGGTTTGCGGTTCCTGGCCAACACGCCGGGGTGGCGCTGGCGCGGAAATACGGATGCGATCCTCCGGCTTGCCGGGGAGTCCCGGGAGGAAATGACAAAACTGTTGGCCGAAGTCGATATCGATTTCGACTATAGGGTGGCGGGCAAGCTGCATCTTTATCCCGATGAAGCCAGCCTTGTCGCGGCGAGACCGGGTGTGGAACGCAAACGGCAGCTCGGCTTCGAACAATCGGTCCTCTCGATGCCGGAGACCCTGGCGGTTGAGCCTGCATTGAGGAACTATCAAGGTGAAATCGGCGGTGCGGTCTACACGCCCGGCGATGCCATGGGCGATGCCGCGGCCTTTTGCCGGCAGCTGACGCGTCATATGGTCGATCATCTCGGTGTCGTCACCTGCTTTAACCGACTGGTCACAGGTTTCGAACAGAGGCAAGGAAAGCTTAGGGCTCTGCGCTTTGCAGACCGCGAACCTCTCGGGATTGAGCGCGCCGTCGTCACCGCCGGCCCTTTGATCCATGGCCTCATGGCCGATCTGCCTGAGGCAGCCGGCATCCAGCCGGTACGTGGCTATTCGCTCACCGTGGCCAGATGTGCCGATACACCGCTCGTCAGCCTCACGGACGTGAAGCGCAAGCTTGCCTTCGTGGCGATCGGCGACCGCTTTCGTGTCGCCGGACTGGCCGATATCGAGCGTCGGGGTGCGGGTTTCGATGCCGGGCGCTTCGATGTGCTCCATGCCGCCGCCCGATCGGTGCTACCGGGATGTTTCGATGACAGACGGGAATTCATGCGTTGGTCCGGCGAGCGGCCGATGACGCCCTCATCGAGGCCTATGATAGGTCCGTCGCGCAACTTGGCCGGGCTCTACATTAACGTTGGTCACGGCATGCTTGGTTGGACTTTGGCGCTTGGCTCCGCTCGCAGGATTGCTGGCTTCCTAGACTGATGTCGTTTGGCATTTAATTGTAAGAATGCGCCCGTTCTGCGGAAGTGGGAAAAAGGTGGGGGTAAGAAATTCCGGGTAAGCAGGTGCCTTTTCTGAAGGGACATTTGTTTGGCGTCGCAATTAAAGATGATCATCTCGGTCGAGCTTGTTGGTAGTGATGGCGTGTCGCAGTGTTGCGAAATAGCCAAGGTCGACCGGTCTTTCGATGGGGCCCGTCTCAACGATTTTGGCCTCTCCCTCGAAGAAGCCAAGGAGATACAGCGGCGCCTACAACAGGAACTGACGCAGTTTCAGACGGATCAAGCCGCCCAGCGAGATCGGAAGTGCCAAGACTGTAACCGCCGTCGCTCGGTGCATGATCGTAGGTACCGTACGATCCATTCACTCTTTGGATCTTGCCAAGTGCGTGTGCCGCGGTGGCGCAGCTGTGCCTGCGGATCGACCGCGAGGTTGGGCACGGGAAGCGTCGAGACCCTGTTGAATGGCCGAGCTACCCCGGAGTTGGAGCGCATCCAAGCCGAACTGGGTTCCCGTCTGTCCTTTCGAGAAGCCGCTCGTATGCTTGATATCTTTGTGCCGGCCGCAAGGCCCCATAATCATCGAACCGTGAGCAACCGGCTCGGCAAGGTTGCCGATCAGATCGAAAAGTGGGACATCGCAGGCCCCTATCGTATCAGTCGCGCCGGCAAATCTCCCGTTTCCGTTTTCATTGATGGCGCCTATATTCGCGCGGCTCCCGGCTATCAAAGCCGGCATTTCGAGGTCGCCATGGGACGGGTTATTTCGCAGGGCCGAGCACCGCGTCAGTTTGCCGGCGCGCCGAATATCGCTACCGGCAAACACCATATCGTTCGCGCGGCGATGCGCGCGCAAGGATGGCTGCCTGGCAGAGACGTCACTGTCTTTAGCGACGGAGAGGTCGGGCTGCAGAGTATCGTCCTCAGCGCAACACGCCAGCCCGTCACGCATATTCTCGACTGGTTTCATCTATCGATGCGGCTGCGGCACATCGAACAGGCCTGGGAGGGCATCAGACATCTGCGAAATCTGGATGTCTATCTACAAAACGTCGCGGTCCATGTGCCCAGGCTTCGGCATCTCCTCTGGAGCGGATATGTCCGGGAGGCAAGCGAAGCCGTAACGCAGATGCTCGCCCAATTGGATCAGCATCCCGGACTTCGCGACGCTGCCGGGAGGCTCAGGCGTCTATGCGAACTGATCAACAATCTTGGCACCTACCTGGTGCAGAACGCAGCTTCGATCGCCAACTACTGTCGGCGATACTGGTCCGGCCTGCCGATATCCAGCTCGCCGGCCGAAAGCGCCGCCAACAGCCTCGTCAATGCCCGCATGAACAAGAAGCGTCAGATGCGTTGGTCGCCGATTGGCGCTCATCGGGTTCTACAGGTCCGAGCCGCCGTCGCCGATGGTCGTCTCAAGCAGGCAAAGCTCAGCCTTGCAGCCTAACCCCCATCTTTTTTCCACTCCCGGCGGAGGTTGCCCTCAAAGCCACCGATCCTTCGCTCGAAGCAAAGGAAAAGGACGTTCAGGCCAAGCTGCTGTCCATTTCCGATGAGACGGCCAAGCTGATCGATGAAGGGGTGGATGCGGCAAAGGCGATGGCGACAAATGCCGATGCGGAAGCGAATTCGACCACAACTTTGGTCCTCTCCCTCAATCTTGGCATCGGGCTCTTGACCATCGTTACGCTGATCGGCGCGGCTGTATTTGGCTCCCGGGCGATCGCAAGGCCGATCGGCAAGATTACCGCAAAAATGGGAGATCTCGCCAAGGCAACCTTGATACGAACATACCGTTCGCCGACCGTACCGACGAAATCGGCCAGATGGCCCGGGCTGTCGAAGTCTTCAAACAAAACGGCATCAAGATCCGCGAGATGGCTGCGCAGGAGGCAGCGCTTCAGGCAAAGAGCGCCGACGTGCAGTCGAGCATCGGCACGGTCGTCTCGGCCGCGGTTGCAGGCGATTTCACGCAGCGCATCACCAAGGACCACGACAATGCTGACCTCAATCGCTTTGCCGGGCAGGTCAACAAGCTCGTCACCTCCGTCGACCAAGGCGTTGCCGAGACTCGCCGCATCGTGTCGGCGCTGGCGGAGGGTGATCTGAACGACAAGATGCGCGGCGAATTCCAAGGCGCATTCGGCGAACTGAAGGAAAACGTCAACGCAACGATGACCAATTTGCGCACTGTGCTGGGTGAGGTACGAGCGGCCGTCGACACCATAAATGGCGGCGCCGGAGAGATGAGGATCGCCTCCGGAAATTTGTCGCAGCGCACCGAGCAGCAGGCGGCGTCGCTCGAGGAAACCTCCTCCGCCCTGGAGGAGATCACCGTTGCCGTGAAGCACTCGACCGAGCGGGCAGTTGAAGCCAGCCACATGGTTGACGAGGCGAAGAAGGGAACCGGGCAGTCCAGCCATGTCGTCGCCCAAGCCGTTTCGGCAATGGGGCGGATCGAGCAGGCCTCCGGCGAGATCGTCCAGATCATCAACGTCATCGACGCCTTCCAGACCAATCTTCTGGCGCTCAATGCCGGTGTCGAGGCGGCGCGCGCCGGTGAAGCCGGCAAGGGCTTTGCCGTCGTGGCACAGGAAGTGCGTGAACTCGCGCAACGTTCAGCCAACGCGGCCAAGGTCATCAAGGCGCTGGTCACCCGCTCCAGCACAGAGGTCCAGTCCGGGGTGAAGCTGGTGACGGCGACCGGCGAAGCGCTTGGGCAGATCCAGGGCCATGTTGTCAAGGTCGACGAGCATGTGCGTTCGATTGCAAAGGCGGCAAAAGAGCAGTCGACCGGTCTCTCGGAGGTCAGCACCGCCGTCAATCAAATGGATCAGGTCACGCAGCAGAACGCGGCAATGGTCGAGGAATCGACGGCCGCCACCAACCGCCTTGCTGACGAGGCGGCCAATCTTGCCCGGCTGATCGCCCGCTTCAAACTGGATGCCACACAGATGGCGCCACGCGCTGTCACCCCCCAGAATAAACCGGTCGCCTCGCCGGCGCGTGCGCTCAGCCAGAAGCTCGCGGGCGCCTTTGGCGGACGCGCTGCAACCGGGACTGCCGCTTCGTCATGGGAGGAGTTTTGAGAAAGCGTTGACGCTCGCCTGGCAATCAATGCGAGGGCAACTCTTTCATCGGGACCGACGTGCCTGTCCTCATCCCAGCAAATCTGGTTGCCGATAGCGATGCGTTGCCGGACCGCCCGACCCGGATCAAAGAAAAAAGAACTGGTCCACGGCCGTTACCAGCCAAAACGACAGTGCCGAAATGATCGCCGCCGCCGGCAGGGTAACAACCCAGGCGACGACGATATTGCCCGCCAAACCCCATCGCACTGCTGACACGCGCTTTGCGGCGCCGACGCCGATGATGGCGCCGGTGATGGTGTGGGTGGTTGAAACGGGTATGCCGAGCCACGTGGCACCGAAGAGCGTCAAAGCGCCGCCCGTTTCGGCGCAGAAACCTTGCATCGGGTTTAGTTTGGTGATCTTCGAGCCCATCGTATGAACGATGCGCCAGCCGCCCAACAACGTGCCAAGGGCCATTGCAGCCTGGCAGGAAAGCACTACCCAGAGTGGCACATGAAAGCTGCCGCCGCCGTAGCCCTGCGAATAGAGAAGCACAGCAATGATGCCCATGGTCTTCTGGGCATCATTGCCCCCGTGGCCGAGCGAATACAGGGACGCTGACACAAATTGCAGGAAGCGAAACGATCGATCGACCGCGAACGGCGTCTGGCGGATGAATATCCATGTCACCGCCAGGATGAGAAATAGCGCCAAAAGGAAGCCGATCATCGGTGACAAGACGATCGCTGACGCGGTCTTTAGCAGGCCGTTCCAGACGATCGAACTAAGTCCGGTTTTGGCGAGACCCGCTCCGACCAAGCCGCCGACCAGAGCATGCGAGGAACTGGAGGGAATGCCAAATATCCAAGTGACGACGTTCCAAACGATGGCGCCAATCAAAGCTGCGAAGATCACCTGCGGTGTGACGATCGCCGGATCGATGATGCCGGTGCCGAGCGTTTCGGCCACGTGGAGGCCAAAGAACAGGAAGGCAATGAAATTGAAGAAGGCTGCCCAGAAGACAGCGTATTGTGGCCTCAGAACCCGCGTCGATACGATTGTTGCAATCGAATTGGCCGCATCATGCAGGCCATTGAGAAAATCGAACAGCAAGGCGACTGCGATCAGGCCGACGAGAAGCGGAAAGGCGAGGGTGGCATCCATCAGACATTCTCGATCACAATACCGCTGATCTCGTTGGCGACATCCTCGAAACGGTCGACCACCTTTTCCAGCTCGCCGTAGATCTGACTGCCGATCATATACGCCATCGGATTATTAGCGCCGTGCCGTCGAAACAGATCTTTGAGCCCCCGATCGTGAAGCTCGTCGGATCGGCCCTCAACACGGGTCACCTGCTCGACGATCACCGAAAGTCGCGGTGCGTTGGCGTTAATGCGATCAAGCAATGGGATTGCCTCGGCAATAAGATTGGCGGCTTCGACGACCGTCTTGCCCATCTCCTGCATGCCGAGATCAAAGCTACCCTGCTCAAAGAGACGGATAGTCTTCACCGTCTTGTGCATCATGTCGATCGCATCATCCATGGATTGGATGAGGTCCTTGATGTCTCCGCGATCGAAAGGGGTGATGAAGCTTCGCCGCACGGCCAGCATGACTTCGTGGGTGATATTGTCCGCCTGGTCTTCCAGTCGCACGATCGCTTCGCATTGCTGCTCGACCTCTATTCCCGACAGCAACCTATCTAGTGCTTGTGCGGCGCCGACGATCGTCTTGGAATGTTGTTCGAAGAGGTCGAAAAACCGGTCCTCGCGTGGCATCAACCTTCGAAACCAACCCAGCATAAGCACCTCGCGATTTTTGGTGTGCGTAAAAAAAACGATGTCGGCCGTTATCCGGGACACCGTGTCGTAACCATTATCTGCTTGAGGAGATAGGGCCGAATTTCGGTTTATGACAGATTTGTGACGGGTGAGGGTGTGCGCGTAACGCCTGTGAGACCGGTAATTTCACTGGGGTTAAACTGCACGCAGGAGGGGCGGTTTTGGTTTGAAGAGTGGTGGCAAGTTCGCTTCAGGCTGTCGGAAAGGTGCCCGCAATCGATCGCGAAGTTCACCATTTGCCTCCGCAGTTCGAACCTGCATGAGCATATTCGCGCCGTGGAGCGATCACCGCATCTGCTGCTTCTTCACCATCCGCTTGCCGACGAGGGAATTCACTGTCGACTCGGCGAGAGTTGTGGCGACGCGAAGCCCAGCTCGGTGACGCTTTCCATAGTCGACAATCGCACCACAGTTCGAGCGGATATAGGTGAGGAGTTGAACGCCGAGGCTGTGCAGCCGTGCGATCGAGAACTCGCTTACTTGCCGTGATCCCTGCAGCTGCGCCAGGAGCCGCTCCAGATCCCGGATCGCGCGATCCACGCGGCCGTGCCACAAGCGCCATTTCACAGCTCTGATATCTCTGTCGATGGTTGGAAGCGCTTCAATGGGGCTGGGCTGCGATCGCGCGATGTGATCGGCAATCTGCTGCATGGGCTGGATCTTCATGGCGATGTGGAACCAGTCGATGATATGGGTCGTAGGTTTCGGCATGGCACGGGGCACCCGCTTGAGAACTTCTGCGCCGTCCGAAATCACCGTCACATCGCCAAAGCCGCGATATCCGACTCCTTCAAGCGCGTGGAGGGCGCGATCGCGAATTGCTTGCTGGGCGGTGCTGCCGGCGACGAAATAGCGGCCACCTGGTTCGCCTCGTCCTCCGCGACCGCATCGGGCAACGACGAGCTCGAAGTTTCGCGCTGCATTGGGCTCGGCGCTGCGAACATGAGCGGTATCGATGCTGATGACGAATTCCTTGCGACGATCGCCGGGAAGCTGCATCTCAAGCTGGCGACGGTCATCCGTCTGAGCTCTCGCCTTCCATGTTTCCCGTTCAATCAGGTCGTTGAGCCGTTCGCCGATCCTGATGGTCCGCTTGCGTACGGTCGCGTATGTCTCTGTGGGTTCAATCGGCAGGAACTCGGCCAGCACTTTGGCTGCCTGCCGGTAGGGCATCATGCTTCCCAAACGGGCTGTCAGCTCCATCAGTTCGGGCATCGCTCGATCGGGGCAGATTTCCTTCAGCGGCGCGAAGGCGCCGTCCATGCCCGGAAAGCAATCCGTGCACAACATCCAGCGAGGATTGCGGACCTCCACAGTGCCGAAGACGGTTCGGATCCGGCGTCATGTGTAGTCCTTGACCGACCGGAACGCGTGGCAGTCCGGGCAAACCCGACGGAAGAGGGAGTAGGTCTCAGCCTCATGGGCTCCGACTGCGCTTTGCAGCGCCGTCATAATTGTCTTGCCGTCCTCAATCGACAGACCAATGTCGCCGTCAAACAGACGCTCCCAACTCTTGTCGATACGAACCGCCTTTCGGCAAACATCACCGAACTCGTTCTTCCCCTTAATCGTGATCCTGCAGTATGAGGGCAAACAATTCTCGTTGCAGCACAGGCAGTGCCTGCGGGACGATAATCACCAGACCCGCATGCAGCTCTTCTTTGGCATAGAGCTTCCGGAAGTCGCGGGCGTGGTTCGTCACGAACGTGAAATCTTCCTCGATGATCCGAGGCATCAGGTCCCAATCGGTCTCGCCACTCAGTCCCAGCCAGTTCACATGGAAACAATCGTGACCGTGCTCTTGAGCCACGGCCACGAGAGACGTGTGAAGGCATTCATCGATAAGAAACTTCACGAGGTTGAGCCAGACGTCTTGGGGACGTTCTCGTTGCGAAGGACCAGGCGCTTCACGGATTTCACCTTCAGGCCCTGCTCTGAAAGCTTCCTCGGACGTCCTCTGGCGGGATGGGCCGCAACCCAGATCTCGGCAAGTTCCACCATGCGCTCGGTGAGCGAAGGATAGCCCTCAACGATTTCCGCTGTACTTGCGCCTTGGGTCTTCATCGCGGCAATCGTTCGCACAGGAACACGGGTTCGCTTGAATACCGGCTCGCCACCCACGACCCCTTTCACGCTTTCAATCATTCGTTCTGTTGGTTTCCACGCGGAACTGAGCCGGTTTTTCCACCGAGAAGTGAGCCACTTCTGAGTATGGTTTTCGGATCAGGATTTGGTCAAGGGATTAGTTTTTCTCCTCTCTTTTGGGCTGCTGCGGCCGACCTGGCTTTGAAGCGGAAGCTGTCGTTTCCGGTTTCCAGGATATGACAACGGTGAGTTAGGCGGTCGAGGAGAGCCGTGGTCATCTTGGCATCACCAATGATTTCATGATGCCTTTTTCCTCGATCGTCAATTGCGACGCGCTCAGCACCCAGGGCAATCGCTTCAGCTTTGATTGGTTGTGGCGCCGGTAGGTCGGATTGTGATTCATGAGGAGCTTCGAATCGACGGAGCCGTTCATGCCAGTCTCTCCTACTTCTTCACGGGCCATTCTTGATCATTTTTCAGCACTTTCCGATCCACGGCAGTGTTGGCGGGTGGTTTACCCGCTGCCGGAGGTTCTGCTGCTCGTGCTGTGTGCGACGCTGAGCGGTATGGAGGATTTCGTCGAGATCCGGCTTTGGGGCGAGGAACGTATGGACTTTCTGCGGCGCTTCCTTGCCTTCGAGCGCGGTCTGCCCTCCCACGACACGTTGAACGACGTCATCAACGCCCTTGATCCCGAATTGTTCAAATCCTGCTTCACATCGTGGGTCGAGGCGTTGCGGGATGGCGATCCCGACGTCATCGCCATCGATGGCAAGACCTCCCGTCGGACGCATGCGCGCAGCCGAGGACGCGAACCGCTGAATATGGTCTCGGCCTGGGCAACCCGGCAGCGGCTGGTTCTCGGTCAAGAAGCGACCGACGTCAAATCGAACGAGATCACGGCTATGCCGCTGCTGCTGGAACGGCTCGAACTGACCGGCGCCATCGTCACTATCGATGCCATGGGCACGCAGACGGCCATTGCCGAGACGATCGTGCGGCGCGGCGGTGATTATCTGCTTGCCCTCAAGGCCAACCGGCCCGCCACCCATGACGACGTCGCACGCTTCTTCGCCGATCCGCCCGCCGATATGATCGAAACGGACACGGCAACCGTCGAGAACGATCACGGCCGGATCGAGCAGCGCCGGCACACCGTCTGCCATGACGTCGATTGGCTGATCTCCGACCGCCGCTATCCCGACGAGCCGCGCTTTCCCCATCTTGCCATGATCGCCATGGTGGAAAGCCGCACCGAGCGGGCAGGCAAGGTCGAGACCGAGAGGCGTTATTATCTGTCGTCGGCCAAACTCAACCCGAAAACCTTCGCTGCCGCCGTCCGCGCTCACTGGGGCATCGAGAACCGATTGCATTGGGTGCTCGACGTCGTCTTCCACGACGACCTCTCCAGATTGCGAACCGCCTCAGGGCCGCACAACATGGCCCTCGTCAAACACATCGCCATGAACCTCGTGCGAAATCCAAAAGACAAACACAGCCTCAAAGTCCGACGCAAAAAGGCAAACCTGAACGACGACTATCTCGAAAGCCTCATCACCCAAGAGCAAAATTAACCTGAAGCGATTCCCCTGGCTCAGCACCGCAACGTAAATCTGCGCCGTGTGTATCTCGCCCGTCAGCGGGTCGACGATCGGAATCGTATGGCCGGCATAATCACATTCCATCGCAACACCAGCAACGTGCCGGCTGCGATAGGTGGGTTTGACGCGGCTTTCATATTCGGCAAAGCGGCAGCAAAACCAGGCGTAGCCATATCCGTCCGGATGGGTCTCACGGTATTCTTGCCACAGTAAATTGAGCGTCACGCCTTTGCGCTTCAGTTCGCTGGCAACCTTCGGCCAATTCGGCTCATCGGTGTCGCGCGGAGGTCGTCCCATCCGGCGGAACAGTCGCTGCTCGAGAACGTCGTCGTCGTCCAGGCCAGGCGGCAGCGGCCACACGGCAAGCCCAGCTTCTCGAGCCCGCAGCAAATACGTCGAGACCGACGTCTTGCTCATCTTCAGCCGTTCAGAAACGGCACGTATCGACAATTCCTGCTCAAACGTCAGCCGCAGTATCGATCGGATGTCCTTCACGTCAGTATGTCTCGCTTGCTTCCGTCTGCGCATCAGGTCCTCGCTTAAAACACGAGGACAAATTGCCAGATCGGCGCTCACGAAAATCGATGTAAATCCGCCGCATATTTTGTCCGCGACTTACTGAAATCGCTGTCCCGCACTTTGTGAAACCCGCAGTCACGCAGCCAATCACAACAGACTGGATTGTGATTGCAACGCGCGCGGGGCAGGACAACATATTCGTATCCCCTTTCGAGGAACCCGAAAGGGGACGAGCTGCTACATCTTGCAATTCCGGGCTATGCGGGCTAAATGTGGTTACGTAACCACGAATGTTGGAGGCTTGTCATGACCGTCACCACGCTGTCAGGCCGGGAGCTCAATCAGGATCTTGGCCGCGCAAAGCGAGCCACCAAGGACGGACCAGTGATCATCACCGACAGGGGTCGGCCTGCGCATGTCCTTTTGTCGTTCGACGAGTACAAGCGGCTGACAGGCAAAATGCGGACGCTTGGTGATATGCTCGCCGCACCGGGGGCGGAAGATATCGACTTGCCGCTGCCGCAGCGCACGGAACATGCCCAGCCCGTCGACCTGTCCTGATGTGGTTGCTCGATACCAATGTCGTGTCCGAACTGCGCAAGGTCGCGAGCGGAAGGGCTGATCGCAACGTCGTGGTCTGGAACGAAACCGTCGATCCGGCCGAGACCTTCATTTCCTCCGTCGTCTTGCATGAGCTGGAGATTGGCGTCCGGCTGGTGGAGCATAATGATGTCGCCGCCGGCGAGGTGCTGCGCAACTGGTTGGAGAATATCGTTCTCACCGCGTTTTCCGGCCGCATCCTGCCTCTGGACGAGGGGGCCGCGGTCCAGGCGGCCCGATGGCATGTGCCAAATCCGAAGCCGATTAATGACGCCTATATTGCGGCGACAGCCTTCACCCGTCGCATGACGCTGGTGACGCGCAATATCAAGGATTTCGAGGGCATGGGAGTTGCACTCGTGAATCCGTGGGATGTGCCGCATGGTTAGTCCGGGAATTGATGGGTCGGATCGTTTCAGTCTCGATCCGCCCATCAATTCCCGGACTAACTATGTAGAAGAGCAGTTCCGCCCAGTGTGCTCAACATCATTTCGCTGCGAGGGACCTTAAGAGTGCGAGCGCCCTCTATCGTCCTCTCGTCACAGTCTATAGGACGAGCGGTCGGCTGAATGGCGATCGAGGAGTTACTGTCGTCTTTGATCGTGGTGCCCCCTCTGGGCGGGCGCAAGGATAGCATGGGATTCTGCACGGTTCACGGTGTTGACCAATTCTTCGGCCTCATCGGCGGTAAGCATGTCCATAACGAAGCCATTGACGAGAGCTTTTCGGTCTGAAACGGTATCGATTACCGTCCAGTAGATGTTGAGGTTCTTCTGCAGAGCGTATCTCTGGTTTTGCATGAACGATACCTTTCCTCGGTCTTTCGGTTACTCGCGTTGCGTCAACATGATGAGCGTCCGTCCAATGGTAGGGACCCGCGGACCGGTGCAGATTCTTGCACCGAGACCCGATAACGTCCGTCCTGTCTCTGCAAGTTTTCAGCTGATAAGAGGATAGAGCCGACGGCCTTCGGAGCGTATTGCCCAATGAGATAAGCGACCAGCCGAATTGGCGCCCCGACTATCCACCCGTGGCGGACGCCCGATACTTTGGTCTAGATGCGTGAGCCTACCTGACCCACGACGGCTTCGTCGACAATCCGAGGCCGTCCGCCATCCGGACCAGGTCAACGAGAGATCTCGCCTGCATCTTCTGCATGACGTGACCGCGATGAACTTTGACAGTCACCTCGCTCAGGCCCACTTGGGCAGCGATTTGCTTGTTGACGCTGCCCGCGACCACCAGGTTCATGATCTCGCGCTCGCGCGGCGTCAAGGAATCGTAGCGGGACCGAAGCTCGGCAATGAGCGCGACTTCCTGCCTCCGAGCGCAATCGCGTTCGATTCCGGCATAAGCGGCATCGAGCAATTCCTGCTCGCGCAGCGGCTTCGTCAGGAATTCGATAGCGCCGGCTTTCATCGCCCGCACAGAGATCGGAATGTCGCTGTGGGCACTGATAAAAATGACCGGAAGCTCAATTCCAAGGGAAGTGAGCATGCTCTGAAATTCCAGGCCGCTACGCCCCGGCAACCTTACATCGAGAATGATGCAGCCCGGAACGTCAGGGCGCTTGCTATCCAAAAACTCCTGACTGGAAGCGAATGTCAGTACCTCAAGTCCAACCGAGCGCAGGAGATCGCCGAGATCTTCACGGACAGATGTGTCATCATCAATGATGTAGACAATCTCCTTCATCCAAGTCCCCAATGTTTGCGCCGGTCAGGCGGCGCCCCGGACATGGATCCATTATTTCTCCGCGGTTGGTAATGTAAACTGAAAAATGGCACCCTGGGGCGCGTTTGCGGTGGCCCAGAGTTGGCCTTTATGAGCCTCTATGATCGAACGACTGATCGTCAGGCCCATGCCCATACCCTTGGGCTTGGTACTGTAGAACGCCTCAAATATATCGGCGATCTTCGCCGGCTCGAGGATAGGGCCGCTATCGCGGACTGCCACCAAAATGGCATTGGGTGCTGCCTTTTCGGTGCTTACGATGAGTTCGCGCGCTCCCTTTGGCATCGCCGCCATCGCGTCGTTGGCGTTCATTATAAGGTTCAGGATCACCTGCTGAATTTGCACTTGGTCCCCTACGATCAGGGGCAAGCCGTCGGAGAGGTTTGTACGAAGCGACACCGCACTGCGTTCGAGGTCCGTGGACACCAGCGCAATCGTCTCGGACACGATATCGTTGATATTCAGCCGGCCCCTGCGCTCGGGCGATTTCTTCGCCATTGCCCGAATCCGGTCGATGACCTCGGATGCGCGAAAAGCGTCGCTGATCATGCGCTCGATGGCGCGACGGGCGGATACGATGTCACGGGGATCCGCGTCGAGATAGCGAAGGCAGGCATTGCCGCTGCTGACTAGCCGGTGAGCGGCTGTCTGACCTCGTGGGCGATGGAGGGTACAAGTTCTCCCATTGTGGTCAGCCTGCTTACGTGGGCAAGTTCTGCTCGCGCAAGCTGAATAGCATCCTCGGCTTGCCTGCGGCCGGTGATGTCACGCGCCAGCGAAAGACGAAACCATTGCTCTTCCTGTCGGAATTTACCGACGTGAACCTCGACCGGAAACGTTGTTCCGTCCTTACGCCTGTGGAGCGTTTCGAAAGTCATTGGCTGTCCTGCGTCGACGCGATCCACCAATGTCACAAGCGCCTTTTCGTCGATAGCTCCGTCAAAGTTGCGCGGGTGCATGCCGATCAATTCCTCGCGGCTGTAACCGAGGCTTTCACAGGCCTGGCGGTTGACGTCTATGACGGTCAGATCGTCGGTATGGAGGAAAAAGGCATCGGTGGCATGGTCGACGAAGGTCCGAAAGCGAGTTTCGCTTGCTCGCAGCCTCTCCTCGGCTCGCTTGCTCTCGGACAGGTCGAGCACGAAGGCCACGGCCTGGCTCCCGGCCTCCTCGAAACTTGCCTCACCGATCATCACGGGTACGTGACCGCCATCCTTCCGCAGGTACACCTTTTCAAAGGGGCGGGCGCTGCCGGTCACTCTCAGTTCGGCCTCGGCTTCGGCGTCGCGCTCGCGCCATTCCGGCGGTGTCAGCTCTTTATCGAGCAGGCGACCGGCCAAGAGTTCGTCACGGCTGTAGCCCACGATCCGAAGAAATGCCTCGTTGGCCTCGACAATGCGACCTCCGATTTCTCGGATAAAAATTCCGATGATGTTCGCTTCGACAAGCCGGCCTATTCGCGCTTCACGTTCTGCCAGGTCGCGGTAAAGTCCGGTGATTTCGAGCGTGCTGGCGGCTTGCGAGGCAATCAGCTTCAACACCGGAATGCGCCCCGGCGCGAAGACACAGCCCGCCAGAGTGGCCATTTTGCTCAAAAGGAATGTTGCGCGCGATTGCGAAGAAGGCGAGCAACTGGCAGCCATCATCATCGAGCTCTTTCAAGAAGGGATCCACGACGCGCAACAGCTCGTCGCCCTTGTCGAAATTAACGAAGGCCATCACTCTCTTTGCGCGTGATGATGTCTCCTGTGACGGAATAGCTTGAGCGGAATCACTTTCCGAATTGGTTGGGCAGCTCCGCCACCTTCCGATCGGCCTTCTGAAAGAACCCATTCTTGGCAGCGCGCGTGCCCATCGGCGGGCCCTTGGTCAATCCGAGCTACCTGTCCGTCGAGAATCGGTGCGCGAAGCGGGGAGCCTATAAGCCGGAACCGCTTAGGCAGAACTTTTTTGCACCCATTAATTTGACCGCCATTCCAACCAAAGAGGCTAAAGCAAATTAGTGTGTCGAACCGGGGGGGTGAAAGCCCGGGGCATGGAACAATCGACCCGCGATGTCGTACTGCTCCTGCTCCATGCGCAGATGATTGAGCATCCGCGCAATTCCCTCTTCCAGGCTGACGCGCGGCGAGAGTCCGTAGGAGCGCTGCAAGGCCGTATCGCCGCAGCGATAGAAGACGCCTTCAGGGCGATCGCAGAGACCGCTCACGACAGGATTCCAGCCAATTTGTCGGGCAATGGTTTCCGCCAGCTCCATAAAGGAGGTAGCCCGGCCGGTCGAAAGGTTGAGGCTTGCGCCATCCGGCAATAGTTCCTTGGTTTGCCAGATAAAATCGATGCAATCATCAATATGGATGAAGTCCCGGCATTGCCGGCCCGAACCCCAGACGAACACTTCCGGAGCGCCTCTTTCATTAAGCAAGCGGCGACAAATGGCCGGGAATGGATAGGCCAGATCCTGATCCTCGCCATAGCCACTGAACGGCCGATATGCGACCGCCCGATGGCCGTAGCGCTCGACATACAGCTTCATCAGATATTCGCCGGTCAGTTTCGCCCATCCGTAGCTGAGGTCAGGCACGCCGATGGCGGCCTCGAAAGAAATCATGTCTTCCGAAAGCAGCCGGTGGTTGGCGACCGTCTGCAGCGAGACGGGATAGGCCGCACTGGAGCTGAAGAACACGACACAGCCAGGCTTGGCGCGTGCCGCCCATTTCCACAATTCCGTATCTACCGCCAGATCCTCGGCAACGTCCAGCGTGCGCGCCTCCAGCGTCACGCGGCCTCCGACCAG